>CAKUMP010000054.1 GCA_934667795.1 uncultured Chthoniobacterales bacterium
TAACCGATAACTCCAATTCGGCAGCCCCCTCCTCGGGTTCTTCCAGCAGCCAGTCCCAGAAATTTTCTGTTAAGGAGGACTCCGAGGAAGCTCCGATGTCTTTAGTTGGACGTGTATCAGAAGAAGAAACAGGTCTGTTTCCAGCCGTTTTTTGTGTCATTTCTCCTGATTGTTGCCGAAGCCAGGCAATCCCGACCGCCAGCGAATGGGCGCAAACAATCCCATGATGACTTGAGCGTGGGCATTTACAGAGATTTTCCACCTCCTTTTCGGAAATCCATTTTAGCCCACAACGATAGACTCGGCTTCCCTCCCGCGCGAATCCCAGCATCAGGTCTCCCTGCCATTCCACATCCGAAATATTCCCCACCTCCACCAGCCGTTTTGCTTCCTGAGTTTCTTTCCACCCACCTGCTGCCACCAATAGTTTTTCTGTCATTCGCTCGCGCATATACCATTCATGCGACAGGAATTCAAAATCGTCAATTGCATCATCATGAAAGCTAATACTTGCGATTCGTGCAAAAAAACGACATGAATACTCATTCACAGGGAAATTTACCCCCCTGCTTGCTTGTGTATGAAAATAATTGCTATCGCTAATCAAAAAGGTGGAGTCGGAAAAACGACGACCGCAGTGAACCTCTCCGTATGTCTTGCCCAATTGGGACAGCGCATTCTTCTGATCGATATCGATCCACAGGCAAATGCGACCAGTTCCCTTGGGATTGAAGAAACCGATGAGAAAAGCCTTTATGGTCCCCTGATTGGGCACTCTGCCCTTCAAGATAATATCTTGAGTACACGCTTCCCCACACTCTCTTTGATCCCGGGAGATATTAATCTAGCAGGCGCGGAAATTGAAGTCGCCCGGATGGAACACCATCTGACTCGCCTCCGGGACGTTTTACATGACCCTTCGATCCAATCCGATTTCGATTATATCCTTCTGGATTGCCCCCCTTCCCTTGGGATTTTGATGACAAATGCCCTGGCGGCAGCAGACCAGTTGCTGATCCCTATCCAATGTGAGTACTTCGCTCTCGAAGGGCTCTCCAAAATTGTCCAGGTGGTAGAACAGATCCGTTCTTCAGGCGCAAACCCTGAATTAACGATCGGCGGGATTCTTATGACGATGTATGACGGCCGCACTAATCTTTCTCAACAAGTGCTGGAAGAAGTACGCAAACACTTTGCATCGGTTGTCTATCAAACACTCATCCCACGCAGCGTCCGTCTCGGCGAAGCCCCTTCTTTCGGACTCGCAATCGTCGAATACGACCCCAAAGGCCCAGGCGCCATCGCGTACCAGTCTCTCGCCAACGAGTTCCTCCAGCGCGCTTAACCACAGAGAACTGAATCCAAAATACAAGCCCAAAACGCATTCATTAGGACATAAATCTTTCGATGCAACACCTAAAAAATCCCTAAAAAATTCTGTGTATTCTGTGTACTCTGTGGTTAAATCAGGTATTCTGTGTATTCCATAATATGAAATTATCTATTCAATCTGATCAAATACCGAAAGCGGTTGGGCCATATTCGCAAGCGATTCGTATGGGAAATATGATTTTCTGTGCGGGGCAAATTCCTATTGACCCTCAATCCGGGGAGCTTGTGAGTGATGAAATCCGCGCTCAGACCGAGCAAGTGATAAAAAATATCAAATCCATTCTTGATGCCGCCGGGCTTTCCATTGCGAATGTTGTTAAATCGACCATTTTTCTGACGGATCTAGCGGACTTTGCGGTAGTGAACGAGATTTATGCGTCTCATTTTTCTGCGCCATTTCCTGCGCGTTCCACGGTTCAGGTTGCAGGGTTACCCAAAGGGGCGAAAGTGGAAATTGAAGTAATTGCAATGGAGGGTGCGTTGTGACAGTTGAAGAGCTTTTAACACTTTTTCGCGAAAAAGAAGCTTTATTGGACGGACATTTTGTTTTGCGCAGCGGGCTTCATAGCCGGCAATTTTTTCAATGTGCCATGCTTTTGCAGCATACTACCGATGCGTCACGAGTGTGCAAGGCGTTGTCAGAAAAACTCGCAGTTATTGAAACCGACTCTGTGATTTCCCCTGCCATGGGTGGGATTATTGTCGGACATGAGGTGGGGCGTCACTTAGGAAAACGGCATATTTTTGTTGAAAAAGAGGATGGGAAGCTGGTCTTGCGCCGTGGGTTTCAGATTGCAAAGGGAGAACGCTTTATTGTCGCCGAAGATGTCGTTACCCGTGGCGGACGGGTTCAGGAAACCATCGACATTGTCCATGCACATGGGGGTGTCGTCGTGGGGGTTGGAGTTATCGTGGATCGTAGTGGAGAAACCGGAATTGACTTTGGATGTCCATTTCATTCCCTGCTTAAACTGGATGTTGAAACCTTTCCTGCGGATCAAATTCCGGAGGATTTGAAAGCGATTCCAGCCGTTCATCCAGGAAGCAAATAGCACGGAAATCCATTTTTCTCCTGTATTCCGTCATAAGATCAATATTTTCTTTTGCTTTTCTCTGATAAAAATGGGAAGTTCAACGCTCACAAAAAATGTATTAATTAAATTACCAGAAGCAGTAGTAAACCTTTTTTCGAAAAAAACAGGTGAATGACTGACAAAGGGTTGTACGCAATGATCAATTGGATTATTAAAAAAATTGTTGGTTCTAAAAACCAGCGTGAAATCAAGCGCATGCTTCCAGTCGTGAAGCAGATCAATACGCTTGAAGAAGAGTTGCAGCAGGTAGATGAAGAGGTCCTGCGTCAGAAAACCGCGGAATGGAAGGCACGTATTTCTGTAATTGAAGATCCACAGCAGCAACAAAACGCACTGGACGAAATTTTGCCGGAAGCATTTGCGGTCGTTAAAAATGCCGCAAGACGCTTGTGCGGTAAGGAATTTATCGTTTGTGATCAGCCTGTCACCTGGAACATGATTCATTTTGATGTCCAGTTAATTGGGGGAATGTGCCTGCATCAGGGGAAAATTGCGGAGATGGCGACTGGGGAAGGAAAAACGCTGGTTGCGACGTTGCCACTTTATTTAAATGCGTTGACTGGGCGTGGGGTGCATCTGGTGACGGTAAACGATTATCTGGCGCGTCGTGACTCGGAGTGGATGGGACAATTATTTCGTTTTCTTGGATTGACTTGCGGATGTATTCAAAACGAGCAGTCCCCTGCAGAACGCCGGGAACAATATGGCTGCGATATTACTTACGGGACAAATTCCGAATTTGGATTTGATTATCTTCGTGATAACGGGATGGCGACGACCGTGGAACAACAGGTTCAGCGGAAGCACTATTATGCGATTGTGGATGAGGTGGACTCGATTCTTATTGATGAAGCCAGAACGCCTCTGATTATCAGTGGACCGGCAACGGTATCTACCCACCAGTATGATCGTTTCAAACCTCTGGTAGAACAACTCGTTAAACGCCAGAATACACTTTGTTCCAATCTTGTTAATGAAGCAAAAACGGCTTTGGACAAGGAGCAGTTGGATGTTGCCGGACGTTTGCTTTTTAAAGTAAAACTCGGCCAGCCTCGTAATAAACAGCTCCTCCGCCTCATGGAAAGCCCAGAGGTCCGGAAAGCAATGGAAAAAGCAGAACTTTCGTTTTATCAGGACGCCCAGAAGGTCGAATTAATTGCCCTCAAAGAAGAACTTTTCTTCACGATCGATGAACGCTCCCATGATGCCGATCTGGCAGAACAGGGCCGGCAGTTTTTAAATCCAAATGAACCAGATGCATTCGTTTTGCCGGATCTGATCACCGAATTCAGTGAAATCGATCTGGATCCCACGCTTTCTGAAGAACAAAAAGCAGAGAAAAAAGCGGAACTGCAAAATAAATGCGACCACCAGGCCGAACGTATCCATAATATTTCACAGCTTCTTAAAGCCTATTGCCTCTTCGAAAAAGATGTCCAGTATGTGGTGGAAGATAACAAGGTGATGATTGTGGATGAATATACCGGACGTAAAATGCCCGGTCGTCGCTGGAGCGATGGACTCCACCAGGCGGTCGAAGCAAAAGAAGGCGTCCAGATCGATCGCGAATCCCAGACACTGGCAACGATCACCATTCAGAACTATTTCCGCCTGTATCAAAAATTGTCCGGGATGACCGGAACGGCTGAAACAGAAGCAAATGAGTTTCATGATATTTATAAACTGGATGTGATGGTGATTCCTACCAACCGCCCCTGCATACGCATTGATCTTAATGACCAGATCTATAAGACCCGGCGCGAGAAGTTTAATGCGGTTGTAAAAAATATCCAGGAACTGCATGCCAAAGGCCAACCGGTTCTGGTGGGTACAGTCAGTGTGGAGTCATCTGAACTCTTGAGCCGTATGTTAAAACGGGAAAAAATCCCGCATAACGTTTTGAACGCGAAATACCACCGTCAGGAGGCAGAAATTGTCGCACGCGCCGGACAGCCGGGAACCGTGACGATTTCTACCAACATGGCCGGTCGTGGTACCGATATTAAATTGGGACCCGGCGTTGCCGAAAGGGGTGGACTCTTCGTTATCGGAACCGAACGCCATGAATCCCGTCGTATCGACCGCCAGCTCCGCGGACGTTGTTCGCGTCAGGGCGATCCAGGTGGCTCCCGATTCTTTGTTTCTTTTGAAGATGATTTGATGCGGAATTTCGGTGCGGCCGACCGTATGACAAAAATTATGGAACGTTTTGGGATGAAAGAGGGAGAAGAATTGGAACATCCCCTCCTCAACCGTTCTGTGGAAACCGCTCAAAAACGCGTCGAACAACGAAATTATATGATCCGTAAACGGACGCTTGAGTTCGATGACGTGATGAATAAACAGCGGGAAGTCATTTATAAATACCGGAATGAAGTTCTGGAAACCGATTCGCCACGGGAATTGATTTACGATGCGATTGAAGAAATGCTTCCAGTGAAAGTTGCAGAATTTCTTCAGGTGGATGGCGAGGAGCCCAATTACCAGGGATTGCTCCAATGGCTGAATACAACCTTCCCATTGGGACTGAGCAAAGAAAAAGCACAACTGGATACACGTGACCTCGACGGAAATGCCGATTTTCTGATTGCCCAGGTGAAAGATGCCTATGAGCGTAAATCCGCTCATGAAAATCAGGACGGAATTCTGGGACTCGAACGTTATATTTTATTAAATGCAATTGATCGCCTCTGGCAGGAACATCTTTATGCAATGGATGCTCTCCGCGAAGGCGTTTATCTTCGTGCCTATGGACAAAAAGATCCTTTGGTCGAATATAAAAATGAAGCATACACCGTTTTCGTGGAATTGATGGAAAATATTAAAGGCGAAATCCTGAATAATCTTTTCCGCAGTACCACTAACCTTCAGGCATTTGAGGCATTCCTTGCGAATTTACCTCATAACCTGCAGGCAGCAAACCCAAATCCCGGTGCTGGAAACTCACCGGCTTCACAAACACAATCCAAGGAACCTTCGAACGAAGAGTCCGAATTAAAATTAAAGCTTCCGTTAAAAAAGAATTTATCTTCTTCTAAAACGAAAGTCGGGCGCAACGAACCATGCCCCTGCGGCAGTGGACGAAAATATAAATCCTGTTGCGGACGCTTTGATGGATAATTACCAGGAATATTTGAGAAATAGGTAACGACTGTATATCCTCTTGATTTCCAGCCGTTTTAAAATTAGTTTCCATTCTTGCGAGGCAGACTTTTCTGCCTATCTTAATGAAATACGTGAATGCAAATCAGAAATTGATAGATATCTGCAAAACTTTGGACATTTCAGAGCGCCATGCTTCTGTTTGTTTCCCTTTCTCGTGGGCAGCATCCGCTGAAATCCAAAACAATGCAAATTCTATCACACGTATTCTATCGAATAACGATGGTGACATGTTCCCCGAATTCACAAACCATTTTGGAATTCCAGGGGACATTCGAGTAGAGCAATTCTTAATAAATGTATTCTCACTCATTTACCCCATGATCCTGATCATCGGTTCTGTCATGGAATTCGTCACCTTTACAAAATACAAAAACATACAAACGAGTATTATGAGTCAACAATCCACACGCCGGTCGTATCGTAACGACCGCAATGGTCAACGTCGCGGCCGCAGTTCTGGCCGCCGTTCGTATTCCAGCCAAAGTAACAGTACGCCAAAACAAACACCAAAACCCACCGGATTCTTTGCTAAAATATTAGCATTTTTTACCGGAAAACCTGCACCCACAACATCCGATCGTTCATCCAGTTCCACTCGGAGACGCGAACCACGCGAATCCCGCAAACCGGAACAAATCGAGGTCACTAGCCCACGGCTTTACGTCGGCAACCTTTCCTATGATGTCACCGAAAGCGAATTGTACGAAATCTTTAAAGGTGTCGGTACAGTCCAGAATGCTGAAATCGTTTATAATCAGCACACTCACCGCTCCAAAGGCTTCGCTTTTGTCCAAATGCAATCCATCGATGAAGCGAAACGCGCTGTCGCAGAACTCCACGATCAGGAGGTCCAAGGCCGTAAGTTAGTCGTCAGCGGAGCCAAATCCTCTTCTAGATAACAGCCACAGGGAACCACAGAAGTACTTAAAAACAATACTTCTGTGGTTTCCCTGTGTTGTGTTCTATGGTTAAAACAAGTCCTCTGTGGTTTCCATGGTTTTGATGTATTCTGTGGTTGGGCCAACGGCTTCAGGGAAATCTAAAGTTGCGATAGAATTAGCGCAACGGCTGGGGCGTGCGGAAATCATTAATTTTGATGCGTTTCAGATTTATAAGGGGCTTGAAATTATTTCCGCGGCTCCCACGGTAGAGGAACAAAAGCAGATCCCCCATTGGCTTTTTGGCTTTTTATCGCCGACAGAAGAATGGGACGCGGTTCAGCATACGCAAAAAGTCCTCTCCCTTCTTGACGATTTTCGCAAACGCAATATCACTCCGATCCTGGTAGGCGGAAGTGGATTTTATCTGAAAAACATTCTTTGCCCCCTACCCGATTTACCGCCGGCAAATCCGGAATTACGTCAGAAATTGGAACAGCTCCCCTCACCCCAACTCCTGGAAAAACTGCAACAACTCGACCCCGTTTGCTTTCAAAAAATCGATCAAGCGAACCTGCGACGTGTTATCCGGGCTGTTGAAGTCTGTTTACTCACAAGTCGTCCGTTTTCTTCATTTGAGGTCTCCGAAACACCACGTTTTCCGGTACGCGGAGTCTTTCTTCATCCGGAGCGTGAACAGTTAAGAGAAACGATCTCCCGACGGACAGAGCAGATGCTTGTCTCGGGAGCCGTGGAAGAAATTGCCGCACTTCCCGCTCATTTGTCGCGTTCTGCGGCACAATGTATTGGCATTCAGGAAATTCAGAATCATCTCCAAAATGGGGTATCTCTTCAAGAAACTGCCGAACGCATTTCTCTCCGCACCTCCCAATACGCAAAACGTCAGATCACCTTTTTTAAAAGATACTTCCCCTATCCCCAGGCCACTTCCTCACAAGATGCCTTGAAAAAATTCCTGGAAGCGCCGACGTCCTAGCCGGCAAATTTTGGAGTGCGATGCTCTGTGCCGCTTTGGATCGAACGAGGAGGGATTTGCACGAAGTAAAAGTTTTTCGCGCATCCATTTCGATGTGATCCAAAGCGGCCAGAACCGCCGTACTCCAAAAAGCGGTGACGTATCGCCGTTGCTCCTAAATTACGACACCTCTCCGTTTAAGCGGGCCAAATGTTTTTTCACATATTCTCCAAGAAAAGGAAGTTCCCATTTTTCGCCGTTAAATGCCCGGAAGGTCATCACCAGCCATAACCCCAGAAAAACAAATCCCAATAACATCTGGGGGATTAATAAAAGAAACCATATAATTCCTCCCAGCACCGGAATAGAACTTAGTATAGCAGAAAGAACCGAAAATACGATCATCACTCCAAATGCAACCACCCAAAGATAAATCGCCTGTAGTGCATAAAAACGGATAAACTGATTCTTTTTCTCTAATACCAGAAAAATAATTCCCCCTAAAATACTGAAAAATGAAGCCAGCGCTGCCGCAATGTTGGGCTCTAACCCGGTACTCGATTCTCCGGACGCTGCTGCAGAGGTGTCAGACGGCACACTTTCTTGATCATTAACCGGAACTTCTTCCACTTTTTGTGTGGGATCCGGTACCGGCGGTACGGGTGGTACTTGCGGAATCGGCTGGGCAGCTTCTTCCATGTTCTGTGGTATACCCGGAATGGATGGGGGCACCGGTAGTCTGTTCTCGTTTTCGTTATTGTCGTTCATAATATTTTTCCCTTTTTTTACTCGTTCCCTGGAGTCATTTTCTGGGGTTTTGATCACTTTGTTCTACTGCCGAAAAGGCAGTCCATCTTATATATTGACATGTTTTTTTTAAAAAAACAAGGACAACAATATGTTGCGAAAATGAATCTGCGCCAACCACAATATATAGTGGTTTAAAATCCTGCTTGTTAGAGAAAATCATTGCCATGCTTTGTCATTCCGAATAGAATTATAAAGTTAATCTTTTTGAAGAAAGTTGTTTATTATGTCAGAGTCACAAGAGCCTACGAACGAACCGTCCATGAACCCCGAAAGCAAGCAATATAATGCTGCGCAAATTGACAAACTGGAGGGCCTGGAGGCCGTCAGAAAACGTCCCGGAATGTATATCGGTGACCCTGACGAACGCGGGTTGCACCACTGCGTTTTTGAAGTACTGGACAATAGTATCGACGAACACCTCGCCGGATTCTGTTCACGCGTGGAAGTCTCCCTCCATGTGGACGGGTCTGTTACGATTAAAGATAATGGGCGTGGGATTCCTGTCGATATGCATCCGAAATTTAAAATTCCAGCCGTGGAATTAGTTTTAACAAACCTGCATGCGGGGGGGAAATTTGGTCAGGGAGCGTATAAATATAGTGGGGGCCTCCACGGGGTCGGCGCGAAATGCGTGAACGCGTTGTCCGACTGGTTTAAGGTGGAAGTTTATCGGGATGGCAAAATTTACCATATGGCATTTGAACGCGGAAAAACGACCCAAAAACTGGAAGTGATCGGAGAACTCAAAAACCCGAAAACAACCGGTACGCAGATTACGTTTTTACCGGATCCTACGATTTTCACGATTACGACTGAATTCAAATTCGAACGCCTGGCCAGCCGTCTTCGCGAACTCGCATTTTTGAACCCGGGGATTGAAATTATCCTGAGCGATGAGTCCGAGGGCAGCTCGGAAACTCCTAAGTCCCAAACGTTTTTCTATAAACAGGGCATTGAGGAATTTGTTCGCCAATTAGGAGAAAATAAAACGTTAGTCCACCCAAAACCGATTGTGATCCGTGGATCAAAGGACGAGGTACTGGTGGATTTAGTACTTCAATATA
Source organism: uncultured Chthoniobacterales bacterium (assembly GCA_934667795.1). Taxonomy (GTDB): domain Bacteria; phylum Verrucomicrobiota; class Verrucomicrobiia; order Chthoniobacterales; family CAKUMP01; genus CAKUMP01. The sequence continues at coordinate 9,380 of CAKUMP010000054.1, forward strand.
ATGATTCCTATAATGACAATGTCCTATGCTTTGCAAACTCGATTCCGAACGCAGATGGCGGAACGCACTTGACCGGATTCCGAACCGCACTGACCCGGGCAATTAACCAGTACGCGAAAACGAGTGGACAATTAAAAGAAAAAGACCCTTCCCTCTCGGGAGACGATGTACGCGAAGGACTTATTTGCGTGTTGTCGGTCAAACTTCCCAACCCACGTTTCGAGTCTCAGACAAAGGTGAAATTGGTGAATACCGAAATTGACGGGATTGTAAGTTCGATTGCTTACGAAGGACTCATGAACTTTTTTGATGAAAACCCGGCTGTGGCGAAAAAGGTTATCGAAAAAGGTCTGACCGCGGCTCGCGCGCGTGAAGCCGCTCGCAGAGCACGCGAAACCGTTCGTAAAAATGCGCTGACCGGTGGTGGACTTCCAGGAAAACTGGCGGACTGCTCAGAGCGCGACCCCACCCTGACCGAGTTATTTATTGTCGAAGGTGACTCGGCAGGCGGTTCTGCAAAACAAGGTCGCGACCGTCGCTACCAGGCGATCCTCCCAATCCGCGGTAAATTGATCAACGTTGAAAAAGCACGTCTGGATAAGGTCCTTCAAAATACCGAAATTCAAACAATGATCACCGCCATCGGAACCGGAATCGGTGGTGGCGAAACCGAAGGATCTTTTAATATCGATAAAATCCGTTATAGTAAAATTATTATTATGACGGATGCGGATGTGGACGGCTCGCATATCCGTACACTGCTCCTGACCTTTTTCTACCGTCAGATGCCGGAATTGATTAAAAGAGGACATATTTATGTCGCACAACCTCCTCTCTATCAAATCAAACGTAAAAAACGGGAAGAATATATTGATAGTGATGCTCAACTGAACAATAAACTGATCGGTCTGGGTTCCGAGGAAGTAAAACTGCGAAACCTCACAGACAGCAAGGAGTTTTCCTCTGCCCAGTTGAAAGAAATTCTCGAATTGCTCGAGCGCTTGAATAAACTCAACGATTCTCTCCGCTCACATGGTGGCGATTTTGAAGTTTATTTGAGTAAACGTCATCCGGATACCGGAAAATTCCCCCATTATCTGATCAAAATTCGCGACGGAAATGATGACTATGTGGAATATTTCCATGAAGATACCCAACTGCGCGACTTTGCATTGGCGAATCCGGATTTAAACTTGTTTGAATCGGAAGATTCCATGGAAGAGCAGGCACCTGCTTCTAACGGAAAGTCTGCAAAGAAAATCATTCGTCGTCGCGCGAAACGTATCGAGTTGCATGAGTCCCCGGCAATCCTGAAGGTTCTGGCAGAGCTGGAAAAACGTGGATTGAAAATTGAGCACTATGCGACATCTGAATTGCCCATTTTTGAATTACAGGAAACGGATCATGCACCCATTCCGATCTATTCCATCCCGGAAATCCTGCATAGAATCATCGAAATCGGCCGCCGCGGGCTGCAGATCAAACGATTCAAGGGACTAGGTGAAATGAATGCAAAAGAACTGTATCAAACCACGATGGATCCCAATACACGGAAACTGCTTCGTGTTCAATTAAATGAAGATAACGCTATTGAAGCAGATAAAATGTTTACTGTTCTCATGGGCGATATCGTGGAACCCAGACGCCAGTTTATCGAGGATAATGCATTAAATGTCCGTCATCTCGATGTTTAATTATTCCTGACAAACTTCTATTCGAACTATTTATTGACGATTTAACTTAAGCTGAAAGATTTATCCAGTGTACACACATAACGAAAAGGTAGAACCTATTAATGTTGCCGAAGAAATGTCCCGTTCCTTTCTGGAC
>CAKUMP010000055.1 GCA_934667795.1 uncultured Chthoniobacterales bacterium
TTTTTATCCGCAGAATGGCGTCTTCGCAATAGCCTGTCTAACTCGTACTTGTGTGAAAACAGGCATTAACGCAGATTCACACAGATTATTCCTGAAATTTTAATGATTTATACTGTCTCCAAACCCAAGGCAAATACACGCAAAATTAAGCCATGAAGCAAAAGTTTTTTTCTCTTATTCTTCCTAAAAAAATCTGCGCTATTCTGCGGATCCTTTTTCTTGTTTTTCGAGCTTATGAATAAGTTAGCGCCTATGGGGAGTTGTCCTGGTCTGACATAGGTTGCCCTTTCATGGCATATTCTCCTTATTTCTTTTGGCGCAGGCGGAATTCTTCGAGGATGGAGAAGAAAACCGGGACGGTCAGGAGGGTTAGGATAGAAATGGTCATACCCCCGATCGTGGGGATTGCCATTGCGGTCATGATATCACTTCCGCGGCCAGTACTGGTCAGAATCGGGAGGAGAGCGAGGATGGTAGTGATGGTGGTCATCATGGCGGGGCGGACGCGCATGAGGGCGCCGGAAATGACCGCCTCGCGAATGTCATGTTTGGATTGGAAGGTATTATTATGAAACTGTTCGTTTAAATACGTGGTCATGAGCAGTCCGTCATCGGTAGCGATACCAAAGAGCGCGAGGAAACCCACCCATACGGCAATGCTCAGGTTGATCGGGCCGATCTGAAACAAGTCGCGGATATTGATTCCGATGATATTGAAATCGAGGAACCAGGATTGATTATAAAACCATAATAAAATAAATGCGCCGGACCATGCCACAAAAAGCCCGGAAAAAACCAGGAGGGAGCGTGGAATGGAGCGAAAGAGCATGTAAATGAGCGCAAAAATGATGATGAGGGAAAGCGGGACAATAAAACGAAGACGGGTTTCTGCGCGGATCTGGCTTTCGTAGGTTCCGGTGAATTGATAATTCACACCTGCAGGAAGAGTGAATTCTCCGGAGTCGATCAATTCCTGCAGATAACGTTTTGCAGCTTCGACGGTGTCTCCGTCGGAGAATCCGGATTTTTTATCAAAAATCACATATCCGACGAGGAAAGTGTTTTCAGATTTGATCATATCTGCTCCGCGGACATGCTGGATGGTCGCAATTTGTCCCAGGGGGATTTGTGCACCGGCAGGAGTTGGAATCAGAATATTGGTCAGAGCTTCGAGATTGTCGCGGAGTTCACGGGCATAGCGGACACGTACCGGGTAACGTTCGCGGCCTTCCACGGTTGTGGTGAGGGCTCGCCCGCCAATCGCGACTTCAATGATCTCCTGAACATCTGCAATGGTGAGTCCATAGCGTGCAATGGATTGGCGATCAATATCAATTTCAAGATAGGGAACGCCAATGAGTCGGTCCGCAAAAACGGTCGCCGGTTCGATGGAATGAACCTTGCGGAGATGTTTTTCGATTTCGAGGCCTACTCGTTCGATTGTCTCTAGGTCCGGACCATAGACTTTGACTCCGAACGAGGCCGGCATGCCACTTTGAAGCATAATCACGCGTGTTTCAATGGGTTGGAGTTTCGGAGCGGATGTCGAACCCGGGACTTCGGCATAGTGGACAATTTCTTGCCAGATATCATCCGGAGTCCGGATTTTTTCTCTCCATTGGCGGAAAGGACGTCCGGAAGGATCCGGGATGAGCTCTCCATTTTCATCACGAATAAATTCTTTTGTTTTACGGTTATAACGGAAGTGAAGACGTGTACCATTTTCATCGAGAATATATTCCGGTTTATAATGAATAATCGTTTCGACCATAGAAATAGGAGCCGGATCGAGCGCGCTTTCCGCGCGTCCGATTTTTCCGACTACTGTATCGATTTCGGGGATTGAGGAAATCGCCTCATTTTGGAGAGAAAGCACCTCGCTGGCCTCACCGATAGAGCCATGGGACATAATGGTGGGCATGTAAAGGAAAGATCCCTCATCAATGGAGGGCATGAATTCTTTTCCGATGCCAGGGAAGGTATGATACGCATACGACCAGACAGGATTTTTTTTGAGCGGTTCCGGGACCCAGGAGAAAAGTTTTGGAAAACCAATCCAGGAAAGAAGCCCGAAGGTGAGAATCAGCAGGATTCCTGTCAAAAAAACAGGTTTGTGATTCAGACAGAAGCGCAGGATGCCGGGATAGGCGTAAAGAAATAAATGTGCAAGCAGAAGAAGTCCGCCACTAATAAGAATGACAAATACTGTATTCAGGACGCCATATTCCGGGCCCAGTGGGAGCCAGACGTCTGCCAGAAGAATCGCAACAAACAACGCAACTAAATAATTGAACGCTTTAATGCAGGTCTGTCGAAACGTCCCGGTAAGGCGATCCTGAAATTGTCCGAAAATTCCTGCCAGTACCATCAGCCCACCAAAAATCCAGGGGAACCAGGCGAGTGTCAGAGGAAGCAGAATCCCGCCGACCACCAGCAGTGTCGTGACCAATACTTTTCCGGTGCGTTTATACGTTTGAGAACCAAACAGCCAGAACAGCATCGTCGGAAGGACACATAATGCCAGAATTACGGATGCGACGATGGCAAAAGTTTTAGTATAAGCTAAAGGTTTGAAAAGTTTCCCTTCGGATCCTTCCATTGCGAATACCGGCAGGAAACTGAAAACGGTCGTGGCAAAAGAAGTAAACACTGCCCCCCCGACTTCTCCACTGGAACGAATGATCCCTTCTTTTAAGGTTTTTCGATTTTTCGTGACAGACGGGTCTGATGTAATATGTCTGAGGGCATTTTCAGAAATAACAATCCCCATATCGACAATGACCCCGATGGCGATTGCAATTCCGGACAGCGAAACAATATTGGCATCCACACCAAAAAATTTCATTAAAACAAAGGTCATCAGGACAGAAAGCGGGAGCATGGTGGAAATGACCAGAGAGCTTCGCAGGTGAAGCACCATGAGGATAACGCCGATAATGGTAATCAGGACTTGAAGTCCGATTGCAGAATTCAACGTCCCTAGCGTTTCCATAATTAATCCTGTGCGGTCATAGAAAGGAACGACGCTAAGTGTGCTAACCGTTCCATCCTCCAGAGTTTTGGAAGGAAGACCGGGGGCGATAGCTGTAATTTGCTCTTTGACACGCTGGATGACCTCCAGGGGGTTCGAACCATAACGTGCGACAACAATTCCTCCAACTACCTCCGAACCTTCTTTGTCCAGTACTCCTCGACGCAGCGCAGGTCCAAGTCCCACATCAGCAACTTGCCGAAGCAGGATCGGGACGTTTTCATGAACCGCAACTGCCGTCTGCTCCAGATCTTCAAGCGATTTAATGAAGCCTAATCCGCGGATCACATATTCGACACGATTAATTTCCATGGTACGCGCACCCACTTCCATATTTGACTTGCGAACAGCATTGAAAATTTCTTCCAGTGTGACGCCGTAAGCGCGCATGGCATCGGGGTTTACATCGATCTGGTATTCGCGGACGAAGCCGCCAATGGAAGCGACTTCTGAAACCCCTTCGACTCCTTGCAGAGCGTAGCGTACATAATAATCCTGCACCGAACGTAATTCATGAAGATCCCAGCCACCGGTTGGGTTTCCTTCTTGATCCAGTCCTTCGAGGGTGTATTGAAAAACCTGTCCCAGGCCGGTTGCATCAGGTCCAAGCATGGGTTGAACACCCTCAGGTAAAGTACCAGCAGGAAGGCTGTTTAATTTTTCAAGAATTCGGGAACGTGTCCAATAAAACTCTGCATCATCATTAAAAATGACATAGACCATGGAGAATCCGAACATGGAATAACTTCGAACGGCTTTTACTTCCGGAACACCGAGCAGTGCGGCTGTGAGAGGAAATGTGATCTGGTCTTCGATGTTTTGAGGGGAACGGCCTTCCCAATCGACAAAGACAATTTGCTGATTTTCTCCAATATCCGGAAGCGCGTCCACATGAATGGGATTGCGTGGCAGGCAGTCGATTTTCCAATTAAAGGGAGCGACGATAATTCCTGCAAAAATCATCAGGATCAAAAGCAGGACAACAAGAAGCTGGTTGTTCAGACAAAGACGAATAAGACGCGTGATCATGTGTGCAGAGATACAGATTAATGAGAGGTTCCATGAGAGTGGTTCGCATGAGGGGAGTCGTTGGAAGGGTGCAAATCTTCAAACCCTCCACAATGCAACATACTGGCACCAAAATACGGATTCAGAAGGTCATCATCATCCTGGAGCCAGTCAGACTTGCGCCCTTCAAATGTCATCGGACAAAATGCGAGATAGACCGTCATGCTTTCCGGAAGAGAAATGGCACGGATTGCCTGGATGAGAGAATTGGAAACATGTTCGAATTCTTGTCTGGCGGTGTCGATATCTTCGGATTGAGAAATGGCCAGACTGGATTTAGACAGTTTTTTTAACGTTTCTTCGAAGAAGTTTTGAAGATCGTTTTTACTTGACAAATCGTGGAATTTATGTGTTGCCTTTTCCAGTGCAGTGGCAGCCGTTTTAGCTTTTGGGAGATCATCTGCTGCAAGTGCGCGCCAGAGCGGGAAGTAAGCAGAAGAGAGAGTTGCGAGTGCATTTTTCACTTCAGTGGGAGCGTCCGGGAATTTGGGTGCCGTTTCATGAGTGGTCTCGTCGCTTGGGCTCATCATACTGGGTTTTGCGAGAAGCTGGAGAGCGCTATCGATTTTGAAAGCTCCATTTGTGACCACCTGTTCATCGGCTTCCAGGCCGGAGATGACAATGTACGCATCTCCTGCACGCGGCCCGAGAACGATTTCACGGCCTTCGTAAGTCGGGCGATCTTTGTCTGGAAGTTCCACATAAACGAGAGAGCGTTTTCCGGTATGAAGAACTGCCGAAGTGGGAATCAGAAGGGGTGCTTCCCCTTCCTTGGCAGAAGCATAACCGAGTTTCGAGGCGGGGACGAGGTCCATGCCACAAACATCGCATTTGCCTGGAGCATCTTTGATAATTTCCGGATGCATCGGGCTGATCCATTTCCCTTCCAGCTCTGGATCCAGCAGCGTCCCTTCTCCGGTGATATGCGAATGGACTTTACCTGTCACAAACATGCCTGGCTGAAGGTGCAAATTTTCGTTTGGAATATTGACACGGACTTTAAATGTACGTGTGTCCGGGTCGAGTACGGGTGAGATAAACGAGATACGTCCTTCGAAAACTTGTCCGGGGAGTGCTTCGGCAGTAAAGGTCACGGGTTGTCCAAAGCGAAGCCAGGGTTTATCCATTTCATATGCATCCAGAACGACCCAGACGGTAGAAAGATCGGTGATTTTAAACAGGGCTTCTCCTGTCTCCACATAATCTCCATCATTTACGAGTTTTTCCGTAATAAAGCCACTCAGCGGCGCATCAATATCCATCGTATCAGAAGGCTTTTCATTGGATTCAATCATGGAAATCGCCGATTCCGGGAGCCCCCAGAGAGAAAGTTTTTCGCGTGCAGAAAGGAGTGCGCGTTCATCATTAAAACGTTTCGCACTGAGAAGTTCTGTTTGGGCGGTCAGGAGTTCCGGGCTATAAATTTTGGCCAGATGATCGCCCTGCGTGACTTGCACGCCGGTATAGTTGACATAAAGTCGTTCGATGCGCGCAGGGAATCTGGCAGAGATGGACCGGATGCGGGATTCATCGGCGAGGACACGTCCGAAGAGAGTGGTTTCCACTTCCGGCATTTCCTGTACAACAGGAGTCGTGACGATACGGGCAAGTGATTTTGCATATTCACTGAGGGAAACTTCTCGTGGCCCGGAGTCATCCTGAGATTGTTTATTAGCCGGAATGAGTTCCATGGCACATATAGGACATTTCCCTGGGTTGGGTTGGCGGATTTGCGGGTGCATGGAACAGGTGTACTCTGTCTGTTCTGCATGCGAGTGCGCGGAATGATCGGCGGAATGTGCATGACTTTCCGAATGATCGGGAGAAGGAGCGGTGATACGTCCGATGAGCCATCCGAGGCATAGAATTCCGAGGAAAAGAAACAGGATTTTTGTGCGTTTCATTATTTGTACGAGTTAATTTCTGAAAGTTGAATTTCTGAACCGAAGAGCGAGTCGATTTGTGCGCGGTTCACATGAAAGTCGGTAATGGCGCGCCAGTACCCGGTTTCTGTTTCCAGAAGGCGACGGCGTGAATCGAAAACATCCAGCAGGGTGGATTTATTGGTTTTGTAAGCGGATTCGAGTGTTTCGTGGGATTGGCGTGCTTTGGGAAGAAGGCGATCCTGATAAAGCTGGATTCGGCGACTGGCATCTCTTGCCCGTGACAGTAAAATAGTGAGTTGTGCACGGAGGGCACGTGAAGCCGCTTCCCGTTCCTGCAAGGCCGCTTCCAGAAGGGCAGTACTTTCAGACCGTTTCCCTTTATTTTTTTCTTTCCAGATGGGGAGGCTGACAGAAAACATGAGTACCCCTTCATCCATCCATTCATCACCTCCTGCCATGTGACCCATTTCCTTGATGCGCTGGTATCCGGCAGCGATCATAAACTCCGGATAAGTTTCCAGACGCGCAATTGTAGCGCCTGCGCGGGCCGCATCAATACGATTACTTAAGGATTGAAGAAACGGATTGTGCGTTTCCAGTTTGGCGCTCAGTGCTTCCTGTTCAGGAAGTTTTGCAGAAGTGGAAACAGAAGAAAATTTTTCAATCGAAAAGGACGCGTCTGGAGGAATGGTGGAACCGGTTAATGCTTCGAGTTCCGCAATTTCTCGCCGGATTTTTTCTTGTGAGCGGGCGAGTTCATCTTCCAGAAGGCTGGATTCAATTTCTACACGTACGAGGTCGGAAATATTTCCGCCGGTGCGAGCGGTCTGTGCTAAAAAATCTTCCTGCTTTTGAAAAAGGATCAGGTTTTCCTGGATGAAATTTCGTTCTTTCTGGAGGTAAGCGATTTCGGTAGCGATGATACGGATACGAGAGATCACCTGTAGTTCTATCGTTTGAACAGAATGCCAGGCCGAGCGAGCCTCAAAGGCTGCCTTGGAACCTTTTTGTCTGAGTGTTCCCGGCCAAGGGAAATTTTGCATAAAAAGAGCACTTTGTCCGGAGCCGATGGTATCCGTCCCCATCGTTTCAAACTCAATCATGGGGTCAGGTAAGGATTTTGCCTGAGGGATCTTGGCAATCGCTGCCTGGAGCTCTGCACGGGCTTTCAAAATGTCCGCATTGTTTTCACGCGCCACCGCAATCCAGGAAGAAATGTCATTCCCATACCCCACGAAAACAGGCAGAAAACAGAAGCTGAAAAGAAATAAAAAAAAACGAGAATTCATCAGATAAAAAATTGAAATTTCGGAACCATACAAAGTGAAACGAAAAGAAGAGAAAAATCCCTCAAGAAAAAGTGAGAGAGAATCACTCTTGTCCAAACTCCTCAAAAATCAGCGTTAATTTATGGATCAATTATCCTGTTTTTTATCCGCAGATTAACGCAGATTTACACAGATTATTCCTGAATATTTTCTTCCGCTTCGGAAGAAACCATTATCTTGTACTTTTTAGGCATCAACAGTCCTTTTCCGTAGCGAAAAATCTGGAACGAAGCCGGTTATCCATTTCTTCCAACGAAGATGCATTCCCACTTTGGAAATCATGCAATCCACGCTGGATTGCCATTGCTGACTCATAAAACTCCAGTCTATCCAAAAGCCCCTGATAAGCATCAGCAGTTTGCACAACCAACGCCGCCTTGCCTTTGATAGTCAAAACTGCCGGTAACCCGGTTTCTTTTAACCGACGCACATGCAATGATGTATTCCTTTGAAACTCCGTGAGAGAATGAATATTTTGTGTTTGTATCATGACTTAACTCCAAGAACAGTGAGTTGTTGGACCAGGGATTTGCGTGCGCGATAGATGCGGGTTTCGACGGCTTTGGGAGAGATACGAAGAATGTCTGCGACTTCTTTATAGGGCAGGTTTTCGATGATGCCGAGAATGAAAGCGGAGCGGAGGTCGGTCGGAAGATTCTGGATGGCTTTATTTAAAGTTGCGGCATCTTCAGAGAGTTCGGATTGACGATCAGGTGGAGGCGCAGGGTGGGGGAGATCCCAATCGTTTTTCGTTTCAGAGGAAGAAGAGGAGAGGGAAGAGGTCTGGTGGGACTGACGAGTGGCTTTGGATTTGGAGTAATCGCGACAAAGGTTAATGGCGATTTGAAAAAGCCAGGAAGAGAAACGGGCATTTTTTTTCTGAAGTCGAGCAAGTCCAAACCAGGCTTTGATAAAAACTTCCTGAGTCAGGTCACGTGCAGTTTCTGTGTTTCCCACAGAACGAAAAATGAAGCTGTGAATGGGGGATTGGTAGCGCGAGATCAAGGATGCATAAGCATCTTCATCCCCGGTGGCCGCACTTTTAGCAAGCTCCCAATCATTGTCCTGGCTTGGTATCATTTATCTCCATGCGTGGAGTTCAAAGAATACAGGGCATTGGCGGTGAGAAGCAATAATTTCTCATATTGTTCAGGAGAAAGAAATTTCTGCATTTCAAAAACATGTGCAATAGTGGCTTTTTGTAGCTCTCCCATATCGTGGTGGATTTTTTCGATTGCCGCGTGCACGCGTGGGGAGTTTTGTTTTTCTGCGAGGATGACTTCAGCGAGTTCTCGATTTGCGAGCAGGAGATGTTCTTCGAGAGATTTTCGCTGGAGTTCATGTTGTGCTTCCAGGGTTTCCAGAGCTGGGAATGGAGCCAGTCATGAGGAGGGGCACTGGCAGCGGCAATGCACATTTTGCAATTCTGATTCAGAGAAATCGTGAGATACGATGCAATCGCAGCCACAACCGAAACCGTGATGAGCAGCAAAAGAAAAGAATAGAACTTTTTCATGGGATGGAAGTCAGGAGGGTGGATGGTATATTCATGGCCGATGGAGAAAAAACTTTTAAATGCATACTGGCAACCGTCTGGGAGTCATGGTTCGCATGGGACTTATCCACTGCTGGCAGGATGAGGGCAACCGCAACGGTGATACTGAAAGTCGCAGCCAGAAAAGCCGGGCGGAACCAGAGCGAGAAAATAGAATTTTCATGGGATATTAAAGAGGATGGCGTAGCTGCCTGAAGCCGGATTTCGCGCAGAACATCGGAGGAAAAAGAGCCAGGCAAGCCGGGAACCGGGTGCTGTTGCAATTCCTGAATCAATTTGTCGAGTTTGGGGTTGTTCATAGAAAGTACAACGACATTTTTATAGAAATCCCTCAAGATTATAAAAAAAAGCAGGCGGACCCTGTTGGGCCCGCCTGCTGATAGAGTTCGTAATGAACGCCGGGTGGGATGATTACATCATGCCGCCCATACCGCCCATACCACCCATGCCGCCCATATCTGGAGCTGCAGGAGCTTTGCTGTCTTCAGGAAGATCTGTGATCAGTGCTTCCGTAGTCAGGAGCAGTGCGGAGATGGATGCTGCGTTTTGCAGAGCAGAACGTGTCACCTTGGTAGGATCTACCACTCCGAGTTTGATGAGGTCACCGTATTCGCCAGTTGCGACGTTGTAACCTTCACCGCCCTTACGTTTTTTCACTTCCTGTACGATGAGAGCACCTTCCTGGCCGGCATTATTTGCCAACTGACGGAGAGGAGCTTCGATTGCACGGCGGATAATTTCCAGACCGATTGCTTCATCGCCTTCGAGTTCGAGAGAATTGAGAGCTTTTTGTGCGCGGATAAGAGCCGTTCCACCACCGGGGACGATTCCTTCTTCCACTGCTGCACGAGTTGCGTGCAGAGCGTCTTCCACGCGCGCTTTCTTTTCCTTCATTTCAGTTTCCGTTGCAGCACCAACGTTGATGACTGCTACCCCGCCAGCGAGTTTTGCCAGACGTTCCTGGAGTTTTTCGCGGTCGTAATCGGAAGTTGTTTCTTCGATCTGACGACGGATCTGATTTACGCGGCCCTGGATATCGGAATTTTTACCTTCGCCTTCAACGATCGTGGTATTTTCTTTATCCACAGAAATGCGTTTTGCTTTTCCGAGGTCATCAAGCGTGATGTTTTCGAGTTTAATTCCGAGGTCTTCGGTGATGCAACGTCCACCGGTGAGGATCGCAATATCTTCGAGGATTGCCTTGCGGCGATCTCCGAAGCCAGGTGCTTTCACTGCACAGATCTGCAGAGTTCCACGGAGTCTGTTGACCACGAGAGTTGCGAGAGCTTCGCCTTCCACATCTTCAGCGATGATAAGGAGCGGTTTGCCACTTTTCGCCACTTTTTCGAGGATAGGAAGCATGTCTTTGAGGTTGGAAATTTTCTTCTCAAAGATCAGGATGTACGCATCATCCAGAATGGCTTCCATGGTGTCAGGATTGGTTGTGAAATAAGGAGAAAGGTATCCCTTATCGAACTGCATCCCTTCCACCACATCCAGGGTGGTTTCGATGGACTTGGCTTCTTCAACCGTAATCGTTCCATCTTTTCCAACCTTGTCCATTGCGTCTGCTATGATCTTACCAATGGTCGTATCCCAGTTTGCGGAAACGGTTGCCACCTGTGCAATCTCACTGTTTTCTTTTACTTTTTTGGAGATTTTACCCAATTCGGTCACGATTGCTTCCACCGCTTTATTAATCCCGCGCTGGAGGCTGGTTGGGTTTGCACCTGCGGTCACGTTTTTGAGACCTTCACGATAAATTGCTTCCGCAAGAACCGTTGCTGTCGTTGTCCCGTCACCAGCAATGTCAGAAGTTTTGGAAGAAACTTCGCGAATCAACTGAGCACCCATATTTTCAAATGGGCATTCAAGTTCGATTTCTTTCGCCACGGTCACACCATCCTTGGTGATCGTCGGGCTGCCGAATTTTTTGTCCAGAATAACGTTCCGACCTGCAGGTCCAAGCGTCGCTTTTACTGCTTTAGCCAGTTTTTCCACTCCACGCAGGAGTGCCTGACGAGCATTTTCGTCGAATTTTAATTGTTTAGCTGCCATAAGAATATTTAGTCGTTCTAAGTCCGAATCCTGAAGGATTCGGGGTTATGGTTTTTGAATTATCCAAGAATTCCGAGAATATCATCTTCGCGGAGGATGAGGT
>CAKUMP010000056.1 GCA_934667795.1 uncultured Chthoniobacterales bacterium
GGGTAACAATACTGCAGTACCTGTCCTTCGCCCGATTTTAAATATCTCCAATGTTCTTCTAAAACCCGTTTTGCTTCCGCATCTCCTCCTCGCGCGTAATCTGCCAGACCATCTAACGCACATCCCAGGATCCACCCAAATGGCTGGTGCGCTCCCAGAGAAAAAAACTTTTCCCGAAATACCTGTAAAGGTGCCAGCTTTTCCACATCCACCAGTCGTGGCAGCAACGATTTCCACCCCTCCCGGTTCGTTTCAAAATCAGTCATAACCCAGACAACTCCTGACTTGTTCTCCGCACAGGACAATTCTATTCCGTCACTAAAAATTTCTTCCAGATGTTCTGTTGCAACATCCATGACAAATGGCTGTAGAGGGTGAGAATATCGAATGTCCCATACCCCTATGGGAGTCCCTCGTCCTGTTTGAACATCTACCAACACCTCCCCGTTGTCCCCATGGATGTCCAGTCCAACAGATATTGAAAACCTTAGCTGTTTTGCCTTCAGACGTTTTTTGTCATTGCTTTTCATTACCTTCAAAAGCAACGCCTCTGTACCACTCCCCACTCGATTCGCTTTAAATCCAGGCATAACAGCTTTCCCTTCCGGTAATTTCTCCCGGTCTTCACGCTCACATCCCAATCGAATATCCAATAATGATAATGACATAATTTTTCTCCCAAATTTTTAATCGGATTTACCATTTTACCGCGTCACGGATGAACTTGATCTATCTATTCGTTTTTGCCAATATTATATTCTTAAGAGTTTTTAAAAAAATCGTTCATGCCTACCAAAATCAGCAGCAAACACCCTATCCCAAAAGAAGAGTTATCCACAGATGATCTCTGGCTTGAAGCGGAAACGATTGCGTTGCCACAAAGTTATTGGGTAGGACAACAGATCCAAACGGATATTCTGCCGGACAATATCCTTCTCTTCCCGGTCCGGCAACGGATGCTTGCTCGCAGTATGGGAACGGCTCACCCGCGATTCGTTCTGGATATCGCAACTTCCGCAACCGGAAAACTGCGAATTGGGGAGTATAATTATCTCCTTCTGAAAAATGAATGCGCTCTTATTTTCCCACATCAATTCAATTACGGGTCCATCGCTCAAACCCCCAATAAATTAGGCTGGATTACCATTACTTTTGACCTCCCTGACTCCAGTCGAATCGAAGCCTTGCGCAATCGTCCACGTAAACTGAGACCATCGGACATTTTAATTCTTCAACAGGTGATCCGTGCGTATAAAAAGAAATCCCCACTTGCCATTACTTTTTATCTTTCCGAACTTTTGCAACAACTTTGTGAAGCCCCTGAAATTTCAAAAAAACAATGCAACCTGCCTTCCGATAATCCGCATCGGGATGAACTCCTCACAAAAATCAATCATTTCCTTTCCAAAAATATCGAAAAGGCATTTACCATAAAACACATGGCCGAAGAGTTCAACTTGACCATTCCACAACTCCAGGCTCTCTTCCGTAAACATGTCCCCCATACCACTCTCGGAAAATATATCCGCTCCCGAAAAATCACTTATGCTGCAAGGTTAATCCAAACCACAAACGGCAACATGACAGAAATCGCGCAACGAGTAGGCTTTTCATCCCTCAATGTTTTCTCTCGTATCTTCAAAAAAACGTACGGAATTTCCCCCAAACAATACGAAAGAGAAGCCATGAGAACAACTTCTCTCCCACCCAATATCACGCTCGATCACAAACCTCGGTAACACCTGGGAGCGCCAATGTCCCCTTCGGCTAAAGAGGGTTTCACACAAAGAAGAATTTAAAAAAACAGTAACTCTTCTTCGTGTCTTCGCGACTTCGTGTGAGATTTAATAATCGTCATAACTTCATTGTTTTTGTATTTTCACGCAAAGATATTTTTTAAATGAGGTAAGGCAAAGAAGGGGGCGGTAGTATACTCTGAAAGAATAATCTCACGCGAAGTCACGAAGACACGAAGATTTTTTGAAGGAAGAGTTTAAAAACATTTAAAGAAGGACATTTTTTGTCCTGCACCTCTTGATACGCTCTGTGTGAAAAAGCTTCTCTCCTGCCGGCGGGGACGCCGGTGTGCCCAGCAAAAAGACCTGCCGACGGGGACGCCGGCGCTCCCAGGGACGCGGCTCCCAGTTCTCCCAGGGTTTTTACACGCGGTCGGAGGCTCGCTTTGCGGGGGCTCCGAAATAGATTCCGTTGGGGGCTGCGTCTTTGGTCAGAACGGCTCCTGCTCCAATGACACTTCCTTCTCCGATCCGAACGCCTGCCAGTACGGTCGCATTTGCGCCCACCCAGCAGTTTTTCTCCATGACAATTCCTGCTCCACGGCTCGTTTTCACCATCAACTCAGGTGCTCGTGGATCATGTCCAATCGTGGTCATCACCACATGTGCGGACAGTGCACAGTGCTCACCAATCGTTAATCCATGCGCTCCATATAATGCACACCCCGGCGCGCAATGACTCCCTCCTCCAATTTCCAGAAAACTTTCTTTCCCCGAAATTGATAAATAATTCGCCGGATATAAAACCACACGCTCACCCAAAATTAACCGCCCATTCCCCTGAATAAAAACCTGTGGATACAAAACCACCCCCGCATCCAATTTGATTTCCTCAAAATCTCCCATGATCGTCACCCCATGCCGAATCTTTACACGATCCCCCACTACCATTTTTTCCGGATGATCAATCCTCACTCCCGGATCAATCTCTACCCCTTCCCCACAAAACTTGAATTGTTTCTGATACTCCATGCTCTTTATCCGTTTTATCGCTCTTCATTTAAAACCAACACAACTTCAAAACAATTCCGACATAATTCCAACACAACTAAAATTGCGTTAGAAAAGTTGTTTCAGGCATTCCAGAGAAGCTTCCACCAGGGTATCTTCTGATGGTCCGACCGGGTTTCCTGCAGTTGCCCAGGTTTCATATCCGCCTTCATTTTGGAATGCGTGATTGGTTGGAAAATAGCCAAGACTGTCATTGGTCAACCCCAGGACGTATGTTTTGTCTGTTGGAGAAATTTCTTGGATTCTGTCACCGATTTCCACAAATATTTCTCCCGGCAACCCGACCCAGGCAGCGTTGCCCACTTTGAGACATTGAACTTCGGATTCGATTTCTTCCGGAACATTGGCTAATCGGAGATTTCCTTCTGCATATACTGGATAATAGGCTTTTGGCAGGGGAGCGCCCACCACCCATTGAAAATTTCCTTCCACGTCCACCTCTTTGCCACTTCGTACCTGTTCCATGATCGCTTCCGCCAACTTGACATCCTGCTCGGTCAGTTTCTTCCGCTTCAAAACAATTTTTTTAGAAACCGCATCCACAGAAACATCTTCTGTCAGCGAAATACATCCGATCACTTTTACCACCTCGGAGGCTAATGCTCTGGCCGTTTTCCATGAAAGCTTACTTCCACGAGGGCGGCTCAAATCCAATGGGTTAATCGCATTAATTTGAGCAGAATTCCCATTCGCTAACATCACCATACAATCCGATTCCAGCATCTTCCTGACCTCGGTCGCAAAATGTCCGTAATAGTCCGCAGAAATTGCCAAGGCATTATCGGTTCCGACATAATGTAAACTAAACCGCCCCATGACCGCCAAAGGTTTCCCTTCCAAAGTTTCTGCATACAATACGCCGACCAGTGGATCAATCGGGCTGACGGGTTCCACAATATTAGGATCTCCACGTTCCGGGTTCATCACCACCGTTCCATCCTTCATGCGATAGCGGCGGCAGAAACTTAAATCCCGTTGTTCGCCAGAGCCAATTCCGATTTTTGCGGGCTGACGTCGCTTCCACGCCAACTGGATGGTATCTGCCACGCGTACGCGCATCCATTCGCAATAAGCCACATTCATCGGGTGGCGATCTATTTTGCGGGTCACCGGACCGGTGTGGGTATGCGTACAGGAAATCATCACATGTGATTCTGGAATTCCGATACGTTTTTCCACCAGTTCACGGATTGCAGCCACATCTACCGCCGGCAAGGAAATCAAATCCAGAACGACAAATGCGATTACCTTTTTCCCATCATCCAGCACTAGTGCTTTTGCCAATAAAGGATCCTGAATTTCTTCAGACAATCGTGCTTTGAAATGCCCTGCCATGGGAGTTCCCAGGGGCGGTGTAATATCCAATTCCGAAACCCCAGCCAACAATTGATTGCTCGTCGTCATATTTATATTTTATTCCATTACAGCACAAAGCCCATCCTTTTACACCACAAAGTGCACAGGCAAGCCTATTTCTCCCACTGGATTTCCAGCATACGAAAATCCCGGGGCAATAAGTCCACTTTTAATTGTCCCCCATCCACCTGCACCACCTGGTCGGTTAATGCATCTTTTACGGATAAAATATTTTTAGAAACGCCTAACTTTGCTGGATCCAGTTTTGCTTCTGCCAGCAAAGTTTCATCTCCCCAATTGAACAAAATGAGCACGGCCTGATCCTGATTATAATGCAGAATCGGCTTCACGTTTTCATGAGAAATCTTCACTCCTTTATCTCCTTCGGCGGCTTCCCAGTAATACAGGACATCCATATCGTCCAATGGGTACGACAAGCGTGTATTCTGGATTTTTGCTACCAGGTCGCGATGGTACGTCAATGCCGAATACCCATCCACATGGCTATCATGAATCATCAGCATCCCCATCATGTCACGTGCGGTTGCCGGGCTGGGTGACGATGGAGTCAGTCCACGCAATTCAGCGCGTGTGATCTGTGGCAGGAAATCGCCAATAAACCCGAATGGTAATCCCAGATGCTGGATCTGCAACACGGCTTCATCCAGGAAACTGCTGTAAAACTCCTGCCCCACAATACTGCGAAAATGCCCGGGCTGGGTATATTTTTCTCCGTCCCAGAAAATTGTCGTAAAAGAAATTGCCGGGACCATGACCTGATAGGAGCTATGCCACATCAGTTCCGGAGCACGTCCATTTTCCAGGTACATCGTGATATACATCCGTTTCACCATTTCGCGTATCGCAAACAGATTTCCATGTGCAGCCCAATCTCCCTTATAATCGACAAAGCCACAGCCATGGTCCGGATTTGCACACTGGTACATTTGTTGATCCAGGTACAAGGAATTCAGCGATGTATCTTTTACTAACTGGCGTAATTTCCAGACGTAAAAATCTTTAAATGTCGAATTGAAACAAAAGCGTTCCGGATAGGAAGTCGGTTTCCACTGTTGTCCATACCAGTCCTCTCCGGGAGCGGTGTGACGTGGTAATGCCAGGAGTTCTTCCACGGATTTCCCACCAGGAAGTTTTTCCGCTTTTCGTTTGAGAGCAGCCTGCTTCCGTGCAAGCAACTCTTCCGTTGTCCCTTCGACAGAACGCATCTGGTCCCATTGTTCTTTCCAGATCATGACATCCCGATGCATCAAGCCGGGATTGTCGATTAATCCAAACTTCCCTTTCGAGAACCGATACATCCCGTAATATTCGGTCGAGGAAGTTGGTAAAATTTCCTGTCCTCCGGCGCGAGTATCTTCCACATCCTTTCGTGCTTCTGCAGGAAATGTATCCTGAAACGGGTAATAATAACCATCTCCCCAACGCCACTGCAGCGAAAATGGCGGATTTTTATCAGAACGATCCCATCCTACACGAGAGCGAAAATCTTTTGCCCGTGGACGCATCGGCGTTGCCTGAATTCCAAAAACCAATTGCAAGGGTTTCGTTAACTCAAACGGACGGTCTGCAAATTTAATTCGCATTTTTCGAACGCCATCCTGCAAGGCACCAATCACCTGAATATCTTTTTCATCTTTTAACGACCAGCCTTCGAAGCTATCCGCAAACCAGGTAAATCCCACCCGCTGGTCTCCAATCCAGAGCAGCTCACGAAAGGCATCCAGAAAAATTCCTTCTTCCGGTATACTCACAGAATCCGACATCGGCGGCAATGCAGCCCCTCCGGCAACCTTTCCATTAATCTCCACTCCGGAACGGGATCCCATATAATGCATCATCTGCGAATGCTCCCCATTCAACGGAAACTCCAGCAACAACCGTTCCGGCTTCTTTCCCTCCCCACTTAATGTCATATGCACCTTCCCCATTCCGTCAAACTCGTAATCCACGACAAGTTCCAACTGATATCCACCTGCATTTGCGACACTCTTGACTTGAACCAATCCGTCATGTTTTTGCTCAACCGTCACCTCTGCTTTTTCGAGCACATGCTTCCCGTCGGCATCTTCCACAAGAAAAAGTGTTCTTCCGTCCAGCAGTTCCCGATCCAGACTCTTGATAGAAACGGGCAAAATGGAATCTTCATAACGGTATTCTTTTCCCCAGCTACGAATCGTGCTTCCCTCTACCTCCATCGGCGTCCAGGGAGGAGGAACAATTTGGTCTGTCCCGATATCTCCTTTTAGCCAGACCTTACTTTCATCCAGCACTTCTTCCAATTCCGCTTTACTCCATTTACGGGAATAAACTTCTTCAGAAACCGCTTCGGCATCCTCCTTTTTGTCCTGGGCCCACAATCTCTCCCCCATCCACCCCAACCCAGTCAAGCTCACCCCCAATACCCCGATTCCTCTCCATAACCATGCTGTCTTTGTTTTTTTCATCGGCTTTTTAAGATAAAATTGTCCGTCAGGAAACTGTTAAAAAAACAGCCCTCCTATCCACTTTTAAAAAAGACTCTACTAAAATAAACGCTTGGCTTATCTGCGACGGTTGCGGCGCATCCCTAACAACATCACTGTTCCTGCAACCCCAAGTAACCCTGCAGTCACAGGCTCAGGAATCGCAGTGATCAAAATATCGTCAATAGAGATACTGGTAATTGATGTGGTGCTCGCTTGCTCAATTGCGAAACGATTGATCGTGTGTGTATCCGCTAAAAAGTACGTCATAAGACTGGAAGTTGCAGATTGTCCAGTATCCGTACTATCCAAATTCATAACGCTGGTTTGAAATGTTTGCGTGGATGGATCTACAAAAATACGCACCTCATACCAATTCCCAGTTCTGACATTTCCACTGCTAATCAATGTTTCAAATTGATTTGTGGATGTGGGGGGCGCAGTACTTGATCCATAAGCCGTAAATGAATTTGCGCTAAAACGAAACCTAATAGGACTTTTTGAACCATCCGTTATATCATGCAAAATAAGCTGATAAGTATCACTAGACGCATTATCAATTCGAAGTTTGAAGCTCACTTCAAAAGGATTTGTCTGCGCCGTAAAAACGCGTCTTAACGTGGGCTGCGCTGCTTCTGTATTATCATTTCTAAAATACTGCCCCACTTGATTATTCGCCCCACTTCCTCCAGTTGAGCTTCCACTGCCAACTACTGATCCTTGTGTAAGCGCAGTATTGCCAGTTATCCAGTTATTCGAGTTTCCATCTCCCGGATTTAATCCACTCATACTTTGTCCCACCGTATAGGATTCAAAATTTTCACTAAACAGAATGGTCTGGGCATTCAATGGTTTTCCTATACAGAAAACCAGGAGCGACAGAACCATGACATACCAAACGAATCGTTGTTGTTTTTTCATTTTATTATTGGAGTTAAGGTTAGTTTTTATTATTTCTTTTCCTGTTCCGGCAATTCGCCGCTTTGATAAAATAAAAGGGAATCTCCTTCTTTCACATACACCGCTACCCGTCCGCTTCCCGATTCTGCCTTATCCTGGAAAGGCAGAACTAATTGCGTTTGCCATTTGCGTCCCACAGGTAACCCGTGCACTTTTTCCACGACTTCCGTAGGTTCGATGGCGCCGGAAGCAAAGTAATGGAGGCCCACCTGGAGACGTCGTGGCTGATCGCCAGAAACAGCTTCTACAGGGATCACCAGTTTTTCTGCATCCACCTGCCAGTTTCCTACGCGAATTACCGGTGCATTTTTATCGAACTGCAAAACGCCCATGGATTCTACATTCGTGTCCCCACCGGCAGGCCGGCTCCAGGCCGTTTTCATAACGGTATTAAGGAGATTCAAAGTCCATGTCTGATCCCCCACTGGTGCTGGTAATTCCATATCTTCAAACCGTGCGGAAAACTCTGCCACGATTTTTCCATCGTGTTTTCCAACAACCCAATTCCATTTTCCTGTCCAGTCCTTATTGACGGCTGGCAAAACTTCTTCACTGACCTGTTCACCGGAAAGCATACCATGCAGGCGGATCAAGCGGCGTGGACGTTCTCCACTCACAAAGGGAGGGCCGATAAAAATATCCCATTTTTCTTCCTCTGCCGTTGCCTCGTTTTCCTCCCCTTCCGGCTGCACTAATGCCAGATACAAATGAGTATCATCATACCCCAAATACCCTTCCACACCTGCAGGCAACATAACCCCGTTCCCTGTACCCACCCAATTGCTCAGACGCGTGGCTTCTGTCCATTCCCCTTCTTTCAATACGCCATCGGCTTCCGGCGCACGCACCATATACGCTGCGGTCAAGGTATTTTGTTCGACCTTTGGCAAACTTAACATTTGTGCCAAATAGCGCTGACGCAGAACATCAGACTCCAATGTCCCACCCCCCAGTACAGAAATCTCATCAAAAGCAGTCCCCGGCCCTCCCTCCAGACGCACCCGCTGCAAAGCCCCGGTTATTTTTTTATCTCCAACCACTCTTGCTGCAAACCCATCCACTGTTAATTGCAACTCTCCCTCATGCACGGTCAACATCACATGATGCCAGCCCACGCTGCGTAAAAAAATTTTCTTTTTGGACAACCCTTTTGCCCAGCTTTTTTCATCCCAGGCATAAATCGGATAGACCTGCAAATCCACTGGCGTTTCCGCCGACTCTCCTCCCTGGTTTTTACGCAATGCCAGCAGACTTTCGTCTTTGACTTTGTCCAGTGAAAGCTCCACATCGCCTATCCATACTTTTAACAAACGGACGGACGAGTCATCAAACGCATCCCACTTCACCGGACGCATCCAGAATTGCAACGTGAAATCCGTTGTATTTTCTGCTGTCCAGTTCCATTCCTGTCCGCCCTCCTGAATGAGAATTCCATGAGCACCATCCAGACGTCCGGCCGTACTTTCACTCGCGGTTGCTTCCTCCTGCACAACCGCACCCGGAAAGTCCAGTGCCAACATACTCTCTCCCCCACCCCATAATACCAGACCACAAACCAATCCCCTGATTCCTGAAAGCATCCCGGAGCGTATTAGCGGTCCACTGCTCTTTCTGCTTTCCTGCTGTTTTATATCACGACCTGATTTATAGCCTTTTTTAAACATACCTAATTTTTCTTTTCCTGAGGAGGAACTCTTTCGACGACGATATCATCAAAGGACACGCCTAATGTTCCAGGGGTTGCTTGTTCTGCTGCCCAACGATTCACCACTCTTACATCTGCCCAAAAATAAAATGCATCCGACACGCCCGACTGTCCCGGTTCGTCATTATCCAGGTTTGTCACACTGGCCCAAAACGTCTGTTGCAGCATGTCTGCGAAGATCGTGACTTCATACCAGTCACCCACATAAACATCACTGACAACGGGCTGGATTTTTGCAGGTTCTCCCCCGGCTTTTGTGCTGGCGCCGTAGACGGAAAACCCTTGTGGACCAAAACGAAAACGAGCAGCCACTCCTATTTCTCTGGGCACAATACTCCCCAGCACCACCTGATGCGTGGCACTCTCCGGATCATCAATCCGAATTTTAAAAACGGTCTGCACCGCTCCTCGCTGGGGTTCAAAATTCCGGCGAAATGTCGGAAAGGTATCGATGCTCGTATCCTTTTTGAAAAACTCCGCAACTTTTTTATTTTCTCCTGCCTCCTCTGCCGCATTCGCAGGAACCGTTGAACTCCCTTCCCGGATCATCACTCCCTGCGAAGTTTCTTCAAACTGCAAAACCCAGTTCTCCGGATTATCATCCCCGGGATTCGATCCATAAATACTTTCCCCTACCGGATAGGATTCAAAATCATCTTTTAATAAAACTTCTACCTGCGCCACACCATCTCCAAGGAAACCAAACCCCGAGACAGCCACCATTCCTGCAAAACAATATTTTTTTACCTGTTTCGCCCAGGTCGATTTCATGCTGTTCTGTTCTTGTTTTTTTTTCATATTATATACTAATACGCTCCGCGTTACTTTCAATTGCTCCTGCAATGCTGCCACTGCTGCTCTTCCGAAGAGCCTGTTCCGAGCCCAGTCCCATTCCTCTCAAGTCTGCAAACCCTTTACCTTCCTCCGCATCATATAAGGCCCAGATCACTCTCAACCCTTCCAGACTGGAAATCGGATCCGTCAACGGCGTTTCCCCCGTCTGAATACATTCAATAAAATGCTGCATTTCTTCCGCGGTCGGTTTCGCATGCGGGCACTCCATAATGATTTCTGATTTCTGTTCCGCCGGATCTTCCGGACGGTGCCCATCCATCCGCGTATGCGCAATCAATTTTCCGGCATGCAAATCAATTTCCAGCATCCCTCCCGTACAATGCGCATGGAAAGCATATCGCAAACGCGACCCGCGTGCTCCCCATGTCGCTCCATGATACCCCAATACTCCTCCCTCAAATTCCAATGTAACATTACTTGTCCCTTCCCTCTCCATCCATGGTGTTCCGGTGTTCGTCCCCAAATGCACTCCACGCACCGGTTTCCCCAACATCCACAGCATCAGATCAATATAATGACAACCATGACTAAATAACTGTCCTCCTCCCAACTGCTCCTGGGAACGCGTCCAATGCCCTTCAGGATAACGCGTGAATTGTTCCGTCCAGATCGAAAGCTGAAACACTTCCCCGTACGTTTTTGCGTCGAGCAAACGTTTGAACTCTCGAACAAGCGGATGAAACCGCATGCTATATGCCACCATCAATACCCGGCCATTTTTCTGCGCGGTTTCAATCATCTCCACACATTCCTGTTCGGAATTTGCCAGCGGTTTTTCCACCAGCACATGCTTCCCGGCATTTAAACATTCCAGCGTCACTTCATGGTGCAAGTCATGTGGCAGCA
>CAKUMP010000057.1 GCA_934667795.1 uncultured Chthoniobacterales bacterium
CCTTTGTACGTATCTCCACGTGCCCTGCACCACGTCCTCCATATACCAGAACGGCTCCAATCGGGGCGTCAAATGGATCACTGACCGGAATCCGGGCAAATCCAAAATTATTAGGAAGTTCTTTCGCCGCCTGTTTGGCGTAAGCGGTTTTGGGGTAATAATCAATGACCTCCGCTTCTAAAAGCGCACGTTTAACAAACCGCCAGCAGCGTTTGATAGAATGCGAACGGGCTTTTGACTTCGCAATATTCGCTGCTTTAATCAATCGGGCATCATATTTTACCGTTACATTTTGAGAAGGCAATTTGGCTTGTGCGGTAAGCCCACGGACACGAGGAACCAGCGCATGACGCTGGGAAGAGGGGGCTGCTTCAGTAGTAGAAGAAAGGGTGAAAAGAAGAAGAGAAATTGTACAAATCGAAAATCTGTAAAGAAAATGTGCTTTTGCTAAAACCATGAGTCCTGTGTCGTCATTTGAAATTAAAAATAAAGGCAACAAGCTACCCTAAAAAGGAAGAGAGCGAAACTAAAAAATAATTTAAATTATATACTTGCTTCTTAACACGTTCTGGCGTACTTTTTCCTCCTTTCGCCAGTATAGCTCAGTTGGTAGAGCAGCTGATTTGTAATCAGCCGGTCGTCGGTTCGAGTCCGACTGCTGGCTCCATTTTTTTGGAGTGTGGCGACCTCGTCGCCCAACGCGGTGCTGGATCGGGAAGAGTTTCACGCAAAGAGCGCAGAGGATTTATAAAAATCCAGAAATTCTTCTTCGTGGCTTCCTGCCTTCGTGTGAGATACCCCTTTCGGGGGGGCAGCATCTCACATTTCTTTGGGCGAACGCAATTCGCCCCTACATTTTTTAAAAAAATCCTTTGCGACCTTCGCGTTCTTTGCGTGAAACTTTTCCCGATCCAACGGTACGTGGCCGACGGGGAGGTCGGTGCTCCCAGGTTTATCTTCATATTTTTGTCTCACACATTAACAGTATCATACAAATAATGTCTTTTATTGCTGGACATGGTAACAAGTCTGCGTTAAGTAGAGACTTTCAAATTATTGTATGACATTTTTTAATCGTATTTTTGGAAAGAAGGCGGAAGCCAGACCATTTATTCAGCCACAATCGCCGGTTTCCCGGATTGTGGGGTCGAATGGAGAGCCTCGCTGTGTAGCACATTTTCCTGACACAGCGGAATGGGAGCCAGCGAAACGTGATTTGAAACTTGCGATCGCGTTGGTTGCGGAAGAATGTCAAAAAGAAGGGTTTGAAATCCTTGAAACTGTGTTGGAACCGCAATATGTCTCAGAAATATTAGCGGAAAAGGATGGAATACGATGCTTTATATTCGTTCGTTGTCAGAGATACGCAAAGGGTCAAGCAAACTGGAATGCAGAAGAAATAAACGCATGTAAAACACTCGCATCATTACAAGATGCACGCTGCTTTTTTGCATCGGTCGCCTTAATGTCCGCAGATGGAGAATCAGACGAACAGACATCCAACTTTTTTGTCAATTACCGGGGCCTCCTGGAAAATATTTAGAAGAGGCTCCAGTCTCTGGAAGAAAAAGTCTCCAACATCACCAAAGTCCCCAAAGTCCCCAATCTGGCCGACGGGGACGTCGGCGCTCCCAGGGACGCTCCCGGGGCTTCTTACATCAATTAATGAATTAAAGGTAAAGAATTATTAAATTAGTATTGACTCTGAAAAAAAGATCAGGCAATTTTGGGGCAGAATTTATTTTAAGGAGAGATGGGAGTTGTTTTGAATTTTCTTTTTAAAATAGATTAACGATTGATTGAAAGTAACTTACAAATTATCCAGGGGAGAAAACTATATGAAGATAACGAATATTTTGTGTGCGGCAGCTTTAACAGCAACGCCATTGATCGCGGGGACGGTTGTGGAGCCGGTGGAAGTGGTGACGGAGGAAACCGGGTTTGAAAATGCACGGCGTCCGATCTCGAATCCGACGTATTTTGATTTGGCATTACCGACGACAAATATTCATCCGATTTTCATTTACCAGAATTTACCGAAGAGTGTGAACACGACGATTGGAAAAGTTCCGTTGGGTGGAGATTTTCAGGTTTACGCTTTGCAATTTGAAATTGCCTTAAACGAACGGATATCGATTGTGGCGACAAAGGATGGGTACGTGGATTTCAATCCGGATGGGGATTTATGGGCGAGTGAATCCGGATTTGCGAATCTGGCGGCGGGATTGAAGTATGCATTTTATTACAATCCGGCGAGCAGTACCGCTTTTAGCAGCACGGTAACTTTTGAAATTCCTACAGGTGACAGTGATGTTTTCCAGGGAAAAGGGGATGGGGCAGTGAATCTGATCCTTTCCGGGGTGAAACTCTGGGAGAAATTCCAGCTTGCGGGTGCAGTAGGTGCCCATTTGGAATTCAGTGATGCGCTTGCGGACACGGGATTCCTCAGTGCACATGCCAGTTATGAAATTGTGCCCTGGTTTATTCCATTGGTCGAAGTGAACTGGCATTATGTGCTGGATACAGGAAATGGACATTCCCGTTACCATGCACAGGCCGGTGGTCTGGTCCCTGCTGTCGCGGAATTTGAAGGTGCTGATTTACTGAACTTCGGAGCATCACATGCCTCCGAAAACCGGAGCCTCGTGACGGCGGCTGTCGGGTTTCGTTCACGTGTGCATTCCAATGTGGATATCGGGTTTGCTTATGAAATCCCGCTGACAAATGAAGATAACGGAATCATCGATAACCGTTTTACGGTGGATCTGATCTGGAAGTTCTAAGTCTTTAAAGTCGTAAGATTTTATTGATTAACGGTTTATAATCAAAAGGGAAAAGGGGGGCAGATGGAGCGTCTGTAAGTCGATAAGATACGGGCTCTCTCTCTGCCTCTCTTTTTTTATCTCTTTTTTATTCTGTGCATTTTGGGGGTTTTGTGGTTTAAAGAAAATATTCAGAGGGGATTTTTTTATGGGTTTTGCACTTTTTACGACGTTTCTTATTCTCGTAGGGCTGGAACTGGTGCTCGGGATTGACAACATTATTATGGTCAGCATGATTGCGGATCGATGTCCGGAACCTCACCGGGAAATGGTGCGAAAACTGGGGATTTTATTAGCGGCGGCAGGGCGTTTGGTTTTATTATTTGGAATTACCTGGTTGCTGAAATTGACGGAACCGGTTGTGCATCTATTTGATATGAGTCTGTCCTGGAAAGACATCATTTTGCTGGCTGGGGGGGCATTTTTGTTATTTAAAGCGGTAAAGGAAATTCATCATACGGTAACCTATCCTGTTTCACATGAAGCACAATTGCCCTCGGCGAGTATCAGTGTGATGAGTGGAATCCTGCAGATACTGGCACTGGATCTTGTGTTCAGTATCGATAGTGTGATTACGGCTGTCGGATTGACGCAGGTATTTTGGGTCATGGCATCCGCAATTATTATTTCAGTTGTCTGTATTTTCCTTATCTCTGGACCAATCATTCGATTTATTCGAGAGAATCCTGCGTTGAAAGTATTGGCCCTGTCTTTTTTAGTTGTGATTGGGGTGGTGATTATCATGGAAGGCCTGCATCATCATGTGCCGAAAGGGATGATTTATCTGCCATTGGGGTTCTGTTTAGTAGTGGAAATGTTGCAAATGTATCAGGCGAAACGATTGGCTCGCAATAAGGTTCAGGTTCACATCACAAAATAGCAAGGAATGGAGTCACAGGCAGGCAAAGCAGGTTTGAAAACATGTGTTAATTTTACAGTCGTATCATTCACGATTTAACGACTGTAAATAAAATGAAATACGAACAACTTGCACCTTCGGAAGCGCTGGTGATCTATTGCGACTGGTTGCTGGAACAACAATTTGCGGATGAAAGCGGACGCTTCTTTCGCATTTTCAATGCTGAGAATCTCCCATTGCGCGAATGGTATATGATTTTTTACGCTTGCCGATCCCTGTTGCTGGCATCCCGGCTCTTTGACAAACCTGCATACGCAGAAGCAACATGGAAATACTTTGATGCTTATGTTGAAGAACAACTTCCCAATGGCGGGTTTACTTCCAATTATCGCAACCAGCCGACAACCAACCTGAGCCGAAAAGATTTTTTCGATATCTTGCGCTTTGGAAAAGTAAATCTGGCAGACCATGGGACAAATACCCATGCCCTGATCCAGGCCGCTGCCACCACGTCGGACAAGGCGCGACGCCAGCGTTATCTCGATGCAGTAAAACGCTGGTACGATGGATGGGTTTCTATCTGGGCGTTACCAAATGGAACGTATGGGAACGGAATATGGATAGGACAAAAACTGAATGCCCCCTATACGATGGCAATGAATATCTGTACCTCCTTTTCAGCCTATGCACTGGTGACCGGGGATGATGAGTTCATGGAAAATGCCGAAAATTTCGCATTGTTTCAATGCCGTGAAAAATGGTTGCCGGATGGGCGTCCAATCCGTATGAATTGCTACCCGGTTCCCGATGAAGACACCATTATTGATGATTATTCACGGATTTTTTATCTTTTCGAAGCACTCTGCTGGATTCATTACGTCAGCCGAAATGAGGAAGTTAAATCGGTTATTACTGCCACCTTGAAAAACTGGATTTTTGGAGAATACGGGATTTTGAAACAATGGACAAAGGGAAATGGATGGTTTCGATTTTCCGCCCCCGGTTTTCCTTTTCCCAACGGAAAAACCGGAACGTTTAACAATGTCCCTTCCATGCCATGGCAACTCGCCAAATCAACCGCAATCCCGCATCTTTTTTCCTATTATCTGAACCATATCGAAGAGTCCGCCGAATTGCGGGAGTATTTTGAGGAAGGTATTCAGTTTTTAAGTCATCCGCTGCGTGCCTATGCACTTGGTGTCGGCGCCGAAGCAGGGCTGGCCAACTCCACTTGCGCCGTACAGGCAACCGGCTTCGCCGGACTCTCTCTCGCAGAAGCCATTCGCCCGGATTGCTCCTTCCAGGCATTTGGTATAAAATGAATTTATGCAAAATAGATTTGTTTTTGCATGGTTTTACATTCGTAAAGTGCATTTTTTTCTTGTAGAGTCAGGCGTTTTTGCAATATAAACGATTATGTTCCTCTGTTATTTTATGAGGGATGGTCATTTAACTCCCAAAACATTATGAAAGCGTCATATTTTCATTTTTCATTTTCCCGGATCGCATTGGTGTGTGGAATATTTGCGTGTGCAAATATGGGGATGGTATTACCGATTTTTGGACAAACGTATATACCGACCGCAGGAACTACGAAATGGTTAACGGAAGAAAACTGGAGTACAGAGACGGTCCCGAATGGTGTAGATGCGACCGCGGTTCTTCAACAGATAAGTGTACCAGCTGTCGCAGCCACTGAAATTGATGGAACGATTACCCTGGGACATTTACAGGCAGATGTATCTACCAGAAACTGGATTGTGCGGGGGACGGGTGCGGAAATTTATTGGGAAACTTCTGGAGAGACCTTGCCGTCTATTACTTTAGACAACACGGGGGCCACCACGAATAATCTCACCATATCGGCAAATTTTCGGGATGCTGTCGGTGGTCCTCCCAAGGCATTGAATATCAACATGGTCGATACAGACGAGGAGAACAACGGTGCAGGATTGATTGTGAGTGGGAATAACTCTGACTTCACGGGAGGTTTTAATTTAATATCTTCTTACACGCATTATGTGACGTTTGTTTACGAGTCTTCTCTGGCAAACAATACGGTAAATGTGCTCTCGGGGCATAAACAAATACGGCTTGGGTCCGGTGAGACGGTGAGAACGTTTAGCAGTGATTTTAATGTCGCAGGCGACCGGTTGTCCCTTTATTCCAGTGCGCTCACGGCTGGGAAAGTGATTCTGGATGGTACGATTAGCGGAAGTGGAGAGGTCTATTATTGGACATATAATGGGGGGGCAATGGAATTGCGGGGGGAAAATACCTATGCCGGAAATACGCTGATCGCTTCTTCGTTAAATCTGATTTTTGATGGAGTGGATAACTTTGGAACGGGAAACAGTATCATTTTTGCCTATTCAGGTAATTCTCCCACTCTGATCTGGGCGGAGGGGAATACGGATGATATTACGAAAAAGGCGGATGGTACGACACGCGCAATTAATCTGCAAACCGCAAATGTGAAATTTAATATTGGTAGCAATGATGTGACATTTGCGAACAAGATTATTGGATATAATACGCCTATTCAGCCCGGAGCACCAGGTTCCGGAATTACTAAACAGGGAGCAGGAACCTTGCGCCTCCTGGCAGACAATACGTATGTAATCAGTACACTGGTAGAAGAAGGAACGCTGCTTGCAAATAACTCCACCGGATCGGCAACCGGTACTTCTGCGGTCACTGTCAATGCAGGCGCAACTTTCGGCGGAACAGGAACGATTCGTCCCGGAGTAGATCGCTCTGTGACCATAAAAACCGATGCTGTTCTCTCTGCCGGTGATAATGGTATCGGAAATTTTACGATTGATTTAAATGACACCACCGGAACATTGAATTTTGAAGACAACTCGATTATTGCGGTGGATCTGGGGGATGCCTTTACTGCGGACCTGCTCACTTTATCTGCTTCTACTTCGGGGAGTGTGATTTTTCTGGGGAATACAAAAATAAATATTTTTGATGTTTCGACGATGGGACTGGAAGTGGGAGATTATCAGTTGTTTTCTGCTGCAAATAGTGCGGTGTATTCCGGGCTGACTATTTTTGAAGGAGAAATTACGGGTGGGTTAACGATTGGAGAAAACCTGACAGGGTTTGACTTCAGTCTTTGGATGGATGGCGGAGATATTTATCTGAAGATGTCCGTTGTCCCGGAACCCGGAACTGCTGTTTTACTGGGGCTCACATTTTTGTCTCTTACTTTCCGCCAACGCACAGCCAGATCTTCCAGGCGATAAAATATCTGCGTTAAAAGAGAAATTTGCACTGCAGCACTATTTTCAAAGCGGATATTGGATTGAGCGAAATGCGCGTTCTTTCGAGAAAATGTCCTGCTCCAACACGTTTGATTATTTCAAAACTATGAAACGTAATATTATCACTAAGCCGACATACACACAGGGGCAGTTGGACTGCGGAATTTTCTTTAGGGTGGATGTTTTGGCGAAGCATACATTTCGTCTGCGCTTTGGAAGAGAAGCTGATTTCAAAGAACCTTCGTTAAATCGTTATGGAATCTTGCGAAATGCGTGGGATGCAACGGGGTGTGAAATACGGGAGGCAGAGAATGTTTTATTTGTGGAAACATCTGAAGCCATGTTGCAGGTACAGCTTTCGGACGGGCAGTTTGAATTGACTAAAAAGGATGGCACGCTTCTGACAAGCAGTTGTGCTTCGCCGGCAGTGGGGGAGAAGTATGGGTTTAATGTGGCGATGCGGCTGCAGGAAGATGAGAAATTTTATGGACTGGGAGATTTGACGCGAGACCGTGTGCAGATGCGTGGGATGCATGCGGAAATGTGGGTGCGAAATGTCGCGTCCTACATTCCGGTTTCCTGGCTGATGAGTACGGGCGGATGGGGATTGTTTGTGAATACTACATGGCATCATGTGTTGGATGTCGGGCATCAGCGTCCGGAGGTTTTGCGATTTGGTAGCAAACACGGGGAACTGGATTTTTATCTTTTCACCGGAAAGGACATGCCGGCATTGCTGGATGCTTATACGGACCTGACAGGTAAACCGGCGGTGTTGCCCGCCTGGGCGTATGGACTTACGTTTGTCTGTAATGAGCAGGAAAGTGCAAAAGACATGTTGGAAAATTGTTTTCAATTTCGCCAGAGTGGATTGCCCTGTGACATAATTGGTCTGGAGCCGGGCTGGATGGAAAAACGCTATGATTTGTCACTTGAAAAAAACTGGCATCCGGAACGTTTTGCCCTGCCTTCCTGGGCAGACAAAGGACCTGACACATTTTTGTCTGTAGCTGCGCGAATGGGATTTAAGATCAGCATGTGGTTATGTTGTGATTATGATTTGTTGTATGAAGCAGAGCGTCGTGTGGGCGAACTTGCGTTGCCTTCTTCTGAAGAAAAACCGGAAGAGACCTTTCATGCAGATGATTTTGAGCGAGATAAACATTTGAATAAATCGGGGATGCGGATGGATCAAGTGACGAAGCCGGAGGAAGCCTGGTTTGAACATTTGAAAAAATTTGTAGATCAAGGGATTTCGGTTTTCAAACTGGATGGCGCTTATCAGGTGTGTGACCATCCGGACAGAAGATGGGGAGCAGAGTTGCCGGGGGGTGGGATGAATGACGAAGAAATGCACAACCTGTACCCGCTGCTATATAATCAGCAAATGACGGTTGGGTTTAAGGAGCATACCGGGGGAAGACGTCCACTGGTGTACAGTGCAGGTGGCTATTCGGGGATTCAGCAGTTCAGTGCGACATGGACAGGTGATACAGGGGGCGGTCCGGGGCCACTTGTCGGATTGTTGAATTTAGGGATGGTGGGACATTCCAATACTACGGTGGATATGCATGTATTCAGTGCAGAGGGGATTCATTTTGGATTTTTGCAACCATGGTCCCAACTGAACTCCTGGGCGTACTGGCGTCATCCCTGGTTGTTGGGGGATGAACTGGGGCCGATCTTTCAATTTTATGCACGCTTTCGTTCACGGCTGGTTCCCTATATTTATTCACTGGCACATGTGGCCGCACAGACAGGAATGCCGATCCTTCGCGCGATGTCTTTAATGTATCCTGAGGATGCAAAATCGGATTCTCTGTTGGCACAGTACATGTTAGGCGATGCTTTTCTGGTCGGAACTTTTGAAAAAAACTTTCATTTGCCTGCCGGCCGCTGGATAGATTTCTGGACAGGAGAACGTCACGATGGTCTGAAAGACTGGGAGTATCAGCCACCGGCAGGACGCGGCGGAGCATTGTTTCTCCGTGAAGGAGCAATCGTACCATTAGGAAAACAAATGGATTACTGGGGACAAAAACTCTGGGATGAAATCGAATTACATGTATTCCCGGCAGAGTCCAGTCAGTTTTCTTTGGTAGAAGACGATGGCGTGACACTGGATTATTTAAATGGAATCGTCACTCAGACGATTTATGACTGTACGAAAAATGATCAGGAAGTGTGTTTGAAAATTGGGTGCAGTGAGGGGAAATATCCGGGCGTGCCGGAAACAAAAAAATACATCATTTTATTGTATCTGGATCAGTCCCCCGAAAGTGTATTGGTGAATGGTGAAGTTCGAGAGGATGTCGAATGGGATGGTACAAGAAAAGTACTCTGCGTCGAATGGACACAAAACCAGGAAGCGTTGAAGCTGGAATGCAAATTTAAATGATCCCTGTAACCTTTGCCCAGTTCAATCCGAAACGGGCAAGATACTTTTTGAGACGATCGGCGTCATTGGGTTTTGCTTTGCTTTGTCGGCTTGCGGCAAACAGTTTTCTTCCTGCTTCGGACAGGGTTCTGTTTTCCTGACAGATTTTGATGACATAGGCGAGCTGGATGCGATCGAAGGGATCGATTTCGGTCAGTTCTTCGTCGGAAAAAATTTCCGTCAAATTTATTTCGTTTTGTGGGTTTGAATCGTCCAGTCGTTTCCAGCTTTCTTTCAGGCGCTGTATTTCTGATTGCACGCAAGCACTTGTGATACGTCCTTTGGGGGCAAGTGTTGCCAGGCGAATTTATTTAATCAGTCATAACATTGCACGTCAGGAAATCGTGAATAACAAACTGGAATGGGTGCACAGGAAGGGGGCGACACGCGCGTTTCCTGCCGGGCATCCCTCTTTGAAAAATACTCTTTACGCAGAAACCGGACATCCTATTTTGTTGCCCGGGAATCCGCGAGATGGTTCTGTTGTGATGGTGGCTCAACCTGATGCGAAGACCTGTTACAGTGTCAATCATGGCGCGGGACGTGTGATGGGACGTGGCGCGGTGATGCGCCAGCACCTTACGTGTGTGCAGGCCGCCGCAAAAGGGTTAAAACATTTTCTGACAAGCCCGGCCGCAGTCGGTGTTTATCTTGCCGACCAATGATTATTACCCATGGCTTTGGCGGGAAGAGGGGAATTTCGAACGTTGAAAATAAGTCCACATCTTGAAAGTAGCCTCGCATTTATTCCAAAATTTATTCCTGTCGCTTTTCAGGTACATCCAAGTGAAAATGGTTTTGTCGAAATAGGGATCAAGGGGTAGGGGCGAATTGCGTTCGCCCAAAAAACGAATTCACATTGGGGACATTGACAGTTGACAAGGGACAGTTGACAGTTGACAGCGCAGGGTGATTTTTTCCACCACATGGGAAGAATTTGGAGTGCGGGGCTCTGCACCGCTTTGGTGCGAACGACGTGTGAGTTTCGCCATGCGAAGGTTGTTGTACACCCCATTCGCTATGATCCAAAGCGGCGGAAACCGCCGCACTCCAAATGCGCTCCATTCCATTCGGAAAGTAAGGGACAGTGCCGTTATTGTGTGAAGAAAAATCACTTATAAACCGTTCCAGATTTCGGCTGGGGCGGCGAGGATCATTTGCATCATGTAGGGTTTCAGGATGAGTTCGCTTCCTTTATTTGCCTTGGACGTTTTTTGGGTCAGAGGGTCATAAATGGTGAGTGCATCTTCGTTCAGGGTAATTGTTTGTGGTTCGGCGGAGGCGTTGAGATAGATGCGCAGGGCGCCTCGGGAGTTTTCGTAAGAACTGCAGACAACGGAATCGTTTCCGGTTGGATGTGCTCCCTCTTTCCAGTAGGGACGAAAATGATTATTTTCTCCGCTGTCATAAAACGTGTAGTAACGG
>CAKUMP010000058.1 GCA_934667795.1 uncultured Chthoniobacterales bacterium
GGTCAAGAGTTTGAACGAGGCATTTTTGGCTGCGATAGAAGAATTTGGGTATGACAATGTCTATCGTGGAGTATTTCCGGTAAAAGTGAATCAATTACGGGAAGTGGTAGAAGAGATTGTGGATGCCGGAAAGCCGTATCATTACGGGCTGGAAGCGGGGAGTAAACCGGAATTGATCGCGGCTCTGGCTGTGCATGAAGATCCCGAAAGCTTGATTGTGTGTAACGGTTGTAAGGATAAAATGTTTATTCGGTATGCGCTCATGGGAAGGAAGCTGGGGAAAAAGATCATCATAGTGATTGAAAAGCTGGATGAGCTGTATGACGTGCTGGAAATTGCGGAAGAAATGGATGTGGAGCCTATATTGGGCGCTCGGTTAAGACTTTTATCCAAAGGTGCTGGAAAATGGGCAACCAGTGGAGGGGAAAATGCGAAATTCGGGTTATCGACATCTGATCTGGTGGAAATGAGCAAAGAGTTGAAACGGAGGGATCAGGAAAATGTTCTGAAACTGGTTCATTTTCATGTGGGGTCCCAAGTACCGGACATTCGGACGGTAAAGAATGCAGTGCGGGAAGCGACACGATTTTATGCAAAATTGCAACAGATGGGGCATCCGCTGGAATATATTGATGTGGGGGGCGGTCTGGCGGTGGATTATGAAGGTGCGAGAAGCACTTCGGATAGTTCCATGAATTATTCCATGGAAGAGTATGCACGAGACGTGGTGTATAACATCAAGGAAATCTGCGAACTGGAAAAAGTCCGGGTTCCGACGATTGTCAGTGAAAGCGGGCGGGCGCTGGTTGCGCACCACTCGATTCTTGTCGCAGAAATTTACGGTTCTATTGAAAAATCTCCGAATTCCCGGAGAGTGGAACTGGAAGAAAACGATCACAAGCTCGTACGCGATATCTGGGAACTGCAGCAATCGATTTCGGGCGTGCAGCGTCAGGAAAATTTGCATGATGCAAAACAGATTAAAGAAGAGACGCAGAGTTTGTTTGAGCTTGGGATGATGGATCTGGAAAGTAAGGCGAAAGTCGAACTGCTGTTCTGGCAAGTGTGTGAGGAAATATTGGAACAATACGAAGAAGCAGAACATTTACCTGAAGAAATTCGGGATTTGAAAGTTGATATTGCGGATCAGTTTTTATGTAACTTTTCTGTATTTCAATCGTTGCTGGATCACTGGGCGCTGGGGCAGCTTTTTCCGGTCATGCCCTTGACCGGGTTATTGGAAGATGCGGATCGAGATGGCACATTAGTGGATATCACCTGCGATTCAGATGGAAAAGTTGCGAAATTTATTGGGTTGAATCAGAGTAATCCGACTTTGCCGATGAAGCGTTTCAAGAATGGAGAGCCTTATCATGTAGGATTTTTTCTGGTGGGAGCGTATCAGGATATTATGGGAGACTTTCATAACCTGTTTGGACGTGCGACCGAAGTGCATGTTTTCCTGGATGAAGATGAAGAGTTAGGACATTATATTGAAGAGGTCATTGAGGGCTCTTGTATTGGATCAGTGCTTGCTATGACACAATGGGACAATCGTTATCTGGTGCGTTTGTTTAAAACGCAGGTGGATGATGCGATACGCAGTGATCGTATCAAGCCCAAAGAAGGGATGCGCCTGCTTGCACGGTATGAGCGTGCGTTATCCGATCATACCTATTTACGAATAGAAGCATGATCCATCGTGTAAGAGCGGCAAACAACTGCTTGTAGTTTTAACGTACAGAAAACAATAAGAAATGTGGTATAAATCGATAGTAAAGCCGGTGTTGTTCCGTATGGATCCGGAGGATGCGCATCATTTGGCGATGGGATGGTTGCAGGTGTTGTCGAGGAACCCGGCGTGGTTGTCCTTATTGAAAAGTATAAATGCGGATACGCACAGACCGGGGACAGCTTATGAGGTATTTGGAATCCGGTTTCCGAACCGCGTAGGACTGGCAGCAGGGTTTGATAAAAATCTGGTAGCGTTGCCGGCATGGGCGGCGTTGGGATTTGGATTTGTGGAGGGCGGAACCGTGACTGCGCTGGAGCAACCTGGCAATCCCAGACCACGGTTGTTTCGTCGGCCTGAGGTAGAGGGGATTATTAATCGGATGGGATTTAATAATGATGGTGCGGAAAAAGTGGCTAAACGTTTGGATGAATTAAAACTTTCGGGCAACTGGCCGGAGGTTCCGGTGGGGATTAATCTTGGGAAATCCAAGGTTACGGAACTGGAAGAAGCGGCTTTGGATTACCAGCATTCGTTTAAAGCGCTGCGTGATTTTGGAGATTATTTTGTGATGAATGTGAGCAGTCCGAACACGCCGGGGCTGCGTTCGCTCCAGACAAAAGAAGCGTTGGGCGATATCGTGAAGGCGATTCAGGAAGTGAATCCGGAAAACAAACCGTTGTTGGTCAAAATTGCGCCGGATCTGGAAGAAGCACAGATTGCAGAGGTCGTGGAATTTGCAGAAAGCGTGGGCCTGGCAGGGATTATTGCGACAAATACCACATTGGATCATTCTTCGATCGCACCCGAACGGGACGAAACAGGTGGGTTAAGCGGAAAACCTGTGCGCGAGAAATCCACAGAGATTGTCCGTTTTATTACCAAACGTAGCTCCTTGCCGGTGATTGCTTGTGGTGGGATTTCAGATGCTGCAAGCGGCATGGAAAAACTGGAAGCAGGCGCCTCCCTCTTGCAAATTTACACCGGTTTTATTTACCGGGGACCAGGGCTGATAAAAGAATTAGTGCGGGCAACTCGCGACCTCGAACTCGTTAGGAGCGACGCTTTGTTCTCCTCTTGTATTCAGAAGGAACCTCATCTCCCTTAACGACATCTCCAGCGGGAACCATTATATACGCTATCATATGCAGGGCCAATTTTTTATAAGCAATCGATTTAAAATAAGTTGATACTAAATTTTAAACAGAGCGAAGGAGTATCATTTCACTATTCAAACAGGAATGGATTTGGTAAGGATTTGAAGATGAAGAAGTCAGCTAGTACACGATCTGGAAAAGCAGGGACAAAAGCGGCAAGGGCAGCCACAAAACAAAAGCCTCAACAGCGCAAAAGCCTGGCCAGGAAACATTCGTCATTGGTGGTGGATGGAGCAGAGCGCGCAGCAAGTCGTGCGATGTTGCATGCCGTTGGGTTTACACGTGCGGATTTTCGTAAATCGCAGATTGGAATTGCGTCCACATGGAGCATGGTGACGCCGTGCAACATGCATATCGATGAATTAGCAAAACGTGCGGCTCAAGGTGCGGATGACGCCGGGGCAAAGTCGATTATTTTTAACACCATCTCTGTTTCTGACGGAATTTCGATGGGAACCGAAGGGATGAAATATTCGCTGGTTTCTCGTGAAGTGATTGCGGACTCGATTGAAGCAGTGATTGGATGTGAGGGGATGGATGGAATCGTGGCGATCGGGGGGTGTGATAAAAATATGCCGGGATGCATGATCGCAATTGCCCGGCTCAATCGTCCGGCAATTTTTGTTTATGGCGGAACGATTTTGCCCGGATGTATCAGCGGAATCCTGGCTGCGCAAAAGCTGAATAAAGAAAGAGCAGAAGCAATTAAGGATAAAAATCTGGATATTGTGTCGGTTTTCGAAGCAGTTGGCGGGCATGCAAACAAGAAAATTTCGGATAAGGAACTGGCCTTGATTGAAGAAAAGGCAATTCCCGGTGCGGGCTCCTGTGGGGGAATGTACACTGCGAATACCATGGCGTCGGCCATTGAAGCGCTGGGGATGAGTCTGCCGGGAAGCTCAGCGCAGAATGCGGTTTCTTCCGACAAAATGGAAGACTGCTATCGGGCGGGACAGGCGGTCCAGAATTTAATTAAAAAAGGAATTACACCCAAAGATATCCTGACGCGTGAAGCTTTTGAGAATGCGATCACGGTGGTAATTGCTTTGGGGGGATCGACCAATGCGGTGTTGCATTTACTGGCGATGGCACATTCGAGTGGTGTGAAATTGCATATTGATGATTTCACGAAGATCGGGCGTCGGGTGCCGGTGCTGGCAGATTTGAAACCGAGCGGGCGCTTTTTGATGTCGGAGCTGGTTGCCATTGGCGGAATTCAGCCCTTGATGAAAATGTTGCTGGAAGCCGGGCTGTTACACGGAGACTGTCTGACTGTCACTGGTAAAACCATGGCGAAGAATCTGGCCGGAGTAAAACCGTATCCGAAAGACCAGGAAATTGTCCGTTCACTGGATAATCCGATCAAGAAAGACAGCCATCTGGTTATTTTGAAAGGAAATCTTGCTCCGGATGGTGCAGTAGCAAAAATTTCCGGAAAAGAAGGACTGCGTTTTGAAGGTAAAGCGCGGGTGTTTGATGGAGAAGAAGAAGCGCTGCATGAAATTCTGGATGGTGGAGTGAAAGCCGGAGATGTGCTGGTGATCCGTACGGAGGGTCCAAAAGGCGCTCCTGGAATGCGGGAAATGCTCTCTCCCACTTCCGCAATTATGGGGAAAGGGTTAGGAAAAGAAGTCGCGCTGATTACTGACGGAAGGTTCTCGGGAGGTAGCCATGGATTTGTTGTAGGACATATCACACCAGAAGCTTATGTCGGTGGCCCGATCGCGATTGTCAAAGATGGCGACCCGATCACCATCGATGCTTCCAAACGTAAAATTACGCTGGATATTCCGGATGCAGAAATTAAAAAACGGCTGGCAAAATGGAAACCATTCGAGCCCCGTTACAAATCCGGCCTGTTGGCAAAATATGCACATCAGGTCAGCTCTGCTTCGCTGGGCGCGGTGACCGACCTCAATCTGAATCTGGCACCAACCGTGAAAAAATCAACAAAAACACGGAAAAGTACAAGAAAACGCTCATAACAAATGGATTGTTCCGGTAATTTTCGTTTTCAAAAAGGTACAAAATCCACTTTTTTGTCAAGGTCATTGACAGAAAGGATGTGGGACGCGTACGTTTGAGAATTACCAATTATCACTAAAACCTGAACTATACCCCTGAGAATTGTGTCATCAAACGACGAATACATCATAGAAATCCTGTTAGATACGGGATTAATCACGAGATCACAAATTGAGACTGCGCGAGAGCAGGCGGGAGCAGATGGAGAGGGAGTTGTTTCAGCATTAATACAGGCTGGAATTATTTCCCAGGAAGATGTTTCTCGCACGCTGGCTGCCCATTCGGCGATGGACTTTGTGGACCTGGGCCAGATGGCAATCAACCCGGAAATTATCGCACAAGTTCCACAAGAGTTGGTTCGGAGGTACAAAGTGATCCCGGTGGGGGCAACCGATTCCGGGTTAGTGGTGGCGATCAGTGACCCGTTGAATTTTGAGACACTCGACAGTCTTCGTTTTTTATTGAAACGCGAGATTGAACTGGTCTGCGCAACGGAAGAACAGATTAAAGAGGCGATCGTGAAATACTATGGCACGGTCGATGATGCGATTGAGCAGTTGGGCGGTGGTGAAGATGGGCTTACCATTGACCCCTCGGCGGTAGGGGGAGAGATCGGAGAAGAAGAGGTCGGGGATGCGCCTATTATCAAAATGGTGTCCATGATTCTGCTGGAAGCCTACAAGGCAAGAGCCAGTGATATTCATCTGGAACCTTTGGAAACAAAATTCCGTGTGCGGTTCCGGGTGGATGGAAAACTGCAGGAAGTTCAGAGTCCACCCAAAAAATTGCAGTCCGCAATTGTTTCCCGCATTAAAATCATGAGCGGATCAATGTCGATTGCGGAAAAACGCTTGCCGCAGGATGGTCGTATCCAGGTGAAAATCGGGAAAAATGCGATTGACTTGCGAGTTTCGACGATTCCTACGACGCATGGGGAAAGTGTGGTGATGCGAATTCTGGATAAATCCAACCTGGTGATCGGGTTATCCGAGTTAGGGTTCCTGAGTGATGATCAGGAGAAATTTGAGCGACTGATCATGTTGCCGGATGGGATTTTGATGGTAACGGGGCCCACGGGTTCCGGGAAAACGACGACTTTGTATGCTTGTTTGAATTATATCAACAAGCCGGATCGAAAAATTATCACGGTGGAAGATCCTGTGGAATACCAGATGGCCGGGATTAACCAGGTACAGGTGAATACGGACATCGGAATGACTTTCCCTGCAGCGTTACGCTCGATTTTACGTCAGGCACCGAATATCATCATGATCGGGGAGATTCGAGATGCGGAAACCGCAAATATTGCGATTAACGCCTCTCTGACCGGACACCTGGTATTCAGTACGCTGCATACCAACGATGCGCCTGGAGCAGTTGCGCGTCTGGTGGACATTGGAGTACCTCCGTTTTTGGTCAGTTCGTCGATTCGAGCGATTCTGGCACAGCGGCTTGTTCGGAAATTGTGCTATGAGTGCAGGCAACCCGGAGAGTTGACTGACGCAGAAGCGATCGCATTACGGGTTGGTGCGAGCCAGTTGTCTGCATCGTCGATTATGCGTCCGGTAGGATGTGAGAAATGTCGTGGACGTGGATTCCGTGGACGTATGGGGATCTTCGAGATGTTTTTAATTGATGATGATGTACGGATGATGATTAACGAAGGGGCGACGACGATTCAGTTGCGGGAACGGGCGCGCCAGTTAGGGATGCGTACATTGCGCGAAGATGGAGTCCGTAAAGTAATGGCAGGAATGACTTCGGCAGAAGAAGTCATTACGGTGACAATGGCTGATGCGGACTAAGTTTGAACCGTGAAAACGCGAAATAAAATTCTCCCTTTGAATTAAATGGCTACTGCACC
Source organism: uncultured Chthoniobacterales bacterium (assembly GCA_934667795.1). Lineage (GTDB taxonomy): Bacteria > Verrucomicrobiota > Verrucomicrobiia > Chthoniobacterales > CAKUMP01 > CAKUMP01. Next base: position 6,779 of record CAKUMP010000058.1, read on the forward strand.
GATGGAAGATTTGTTACGTCTGATGCTTGATGAAAAAGCATCGGATCTGCACCTGACGGTGGGTGCGCCACCGGCGTTGCGTATCCAGGGGGCGATTAAAAAACTGCATTTGCCTGCACTGACGCCGGAAGACACGGAAAATCTGGTGCGATCCATCACGAGTGATTACCACATGAACCGGATTGCGGAAACCGGGACTGCGGATTATGCAATTTCTTTTCGGGAAGGGGTGAGGTTTCGTGTGAGTTCGTATCGTCTAAAAGGAGAAATGGCGATTGCGGTACGCCTCATTCCTCGCGAAATTATGACGTTGGGAGAAATTGGCTTACCCCAGTCCGTACGCAGTTTACTGGATTTGCCACGTGGGTTGATTCTGGTCACTGGTCCCACCGGCTCCGGAAAAACGACAACGCTGGCCAGTATGTTACATACAATTTCCCATACCCAGCAGGTACATATTATTACGATTGAAGACCCAATTGAGTATTTTCATTCCCATGGACAGGGGCTGCTCAATCAACGCGAAATCGGTGCAGATGTACCCAACTTTGCCGATGCTCTGAAACATGCATTGCGCCAGGATCCGGATGTTTTACTGGTAGGAGAAATGCGAGACCTGGAAACCATGGAAGCGGCCATTTCCGCTGCCGAAACCGGGCACCTGGTATTTTCTACTCTGCACACCACAGGTGCTGCACGGACGGTTGATCGCATCATTGATTCTTTCCCGGAAAATCGTCAGGAACAAATTCGCGTGCAGTTGTCCGCAAACCTTAAAGCTGTGATTTCCCAGGTCTTACTTCCCAGAAGCGATCAGGATGGCAGGATCGCTGCTTTTGAAATCATGATTAATACCCCTTCGATTGCAAATCTGATCAGGGAAAATAAATCCTTTCGTATTCGTAATGATATCTTGACTGGAACCAAGCACGGCATGGTTTCGCTGGAAGCAAATTTGGCCCGGCTTTGTCGCGATGGGGTCATTTCTTATGAAAATATGATCCAAAAAGCCGAAGATACGGATGCGGTATTACGATTTTATCACCCGGAGATAGATAGTCCTAATCCTTGAAGAAAACCATTGAACCCGTTAGAGTAAGTTTATGAGCATGAATTCCCGACAGATTCTGGACCTTTTTGTGGAACAGCAGATTGTGAACGCAGACAGTGTGGACGATATTATCCAGGAAATAAATAATACCGGGAAAGAAATTCAGGATATCCTTGTGGATTATGAGTTTGTGACGCGTGATCAGTTTTACCATATCCTGGCAACGTCCATTGGTGCGGAATACTACGACCTGAGTTCTTTTACACCCGACACCGAAGTGGTTCGCCAGATTCCTGCCGGTCAGGCACGTTTGCATGAAGCATTGCCCATTGCCTGGAATCCACCGGTGTTGACGGTAGCGCTGGTCGACACTTTAAATCCGCAAACGGTAGATGATTTGCGGTTTTCTCTGAACAAGGATATCCAGGTGGCGGTGGCTCCGGTGGACCAGATCCAGCGTTTGCTGGATGAGTGTTATGGTGCGGACGCGAGTTCGATGACCGACATTCTGGATAAAATCGGGGAAGAGCTGAGCTTTGGGGGAGAAGATACGATCGGAGGCGGAAATGAAGAAGAAGAAGCCAATGCCGCTCCCATTATCAAATTTGTGGATCTGATTCTTCAACAGGCCATTGCAGACCGCGCGAGTGATATTCATTTTGAACCGTTTGAACATGAATTCCGGATTCGGTATCGCGTGGATGGGGCACTTTATGAAATGGCGCCGCCACCCAGACACTTGGCAATGCCGGTCATTTCTCGTGTGAAAGTCATGGCAAATCTGAATATTGCAGAAAAACGTTTGCCTCAGGATGGGCGTATTCAGAAAACCATCGCTAACCGCCCGGTCGATTTGCGTGTTTCGACTCTCCCAACCCAATTCGGGGAAAGCGTGGTGCTACGTGTGCTGGACCGAAGTGCGGTCAACCTCGATCTCGAAACCCTCGGGATGCCAGAGTATATTTTCGATTATATCACAAACACGATCCGGAAACCGAACGGAATTTTTATTGTCACAGGCCCGACCGGCTCCGGGAAAACGACGACTTTGTATTCGTGTCTTCGGAAAATTAATACAATAGACTCCAAACTCCTGACCGCGGAAGATCCGGTAGAGTATGACATTGACGGGATTATCCAGGTGCCGATCCAGGATTCGATTGGATTATCTTTTGGTCGAGTGTTACGAGCATTTTTGCGACAGGATCCTGATCGCATCATGGTGGGGGAAACGCGTGATATTGAAACCGCCCAGATTGCGATCCAGGCATCTCTCACGGGTCACCTTGTTTTTACGACGTTGCACACGAACGATGCTCCGGGGGCAGTGACCCGTTTGATCGATATGGGGGTAGAACCCTTTTTGATCTCTGCCTCTCTGGAAGGAGTGCTGGCGCAACGCTTGATCCGTAAAATTTGTCAAAATTGTAAAGAAGCCTATGAACCCAGCGAAGGGGTCCTCTCACAGTTAGGACTTTCCGCTTACGAAATCGGAGACAAACAGTTTTATTACGGAATCGGTTGCGATGTGTGTAATAAAACCGGTTACAAAGGACGTAAAGGAATTTATGAACTGTTGGATATTAATGACCCATTACGGCAGCTGATTAACGAACGTGCCCCCGCGGTGACAATGAAACAAAAGGCTGTCGAACTCGGAATGGTGACACTCCGGGAAGATGGACTCCGGAATATTTATGATGGAGAAGCAACAATTGAGGAAGTGTTGAAGTACACCTAAGACCCTTTAAGGAAAAATATTTTATTTTTTAAAAGGCCAATGGCGTTACGATGCATTCACGATGTCATGACATAGCATGAATCTTGCTTCTATTACGGATAATTTTAAGAAAAGAATAAGAAGAAACCTATCGACAGAAAGTATGTCAGCAGGTAGTTATGGAGGGTAGAAATAAACCTCCAAAAACCAGAACCTAATTTAAAAGTATGGCCAAATTCAGCTATGTTGCGTTAGATGCGCGTGGACAGGAACAGCAAGGGACAATCGATGCCCCGAATCAGAATGATGCGATCGCGCAATTGCGTCAGAATGGACTTTTTCCAACGAGTATCTCCGAAGGTGGGGGGAAAGCCCCGAAAGCAGCCCAGGTTCCTGCGGCAAGAAAGTCGGAAGTGGCGAAAAGTCGTGCCGCGAAGTCTTTAGTTGGTAAAAAAGGCATTAAAGGAAAAATCCTGATGGTGTTCACACGTCAGTTGGCAACGCTGATTGATGCAGGGCTTCCATTGTTGCGCGGGCTGACCGTTTTGGCCAAGCAGGAACGGGATCCGGTTTTGAAAGGCACGATTTCCGCACTGGCAGATACAGTCCAGGGGGGGAGCACTTTTTCCGAAGCACTCGCGCAGCATCCGAAAATTTTTAATAAACTGTATGTGAACATGGTGAAGGCCGGGGAACTCGGGGGGGTTCTGGAAATTGTTTTGAATCGTCTCGCCGAATTCCAGGAAAAGGCGCAGAAGATCAAGAACAAGGTCGTGGCAGCAATGGTTTATCCGGTGATCGTGCTGGTAATTGCGATTGTGATTCTGGCATTCCTGCTGGTTTTCATCGTGCCGAAGTTTCAGGAAATTTTCAATGACATGCTGGGCGGGAAACAGTTGCCAGCGTTAACCCGTTTTGTGATGGGGGTCAGTGATTTGTTTAAAAACAACTTCCTCATTGTGTTTGGTGTCGTGGCGGCAATCATCTTTGGGTATATCATGGTGGAACGTACCGAGAAGGGGCGTGCGATTATTGACAAGATTAAGTTAAGGATGCCACTTTTTGGAGATTTATTGAGAAAAGGGGCGATTTCACGTTTCACACGTACGTTGGGAACGCTGGTAACCAGTGGGGTGCCGATTCTTCAGGCATTGAATATTACGCGGGAAACGGCCGGAAATATGGTGATCGCAACCGCTATTTCGAAGGTGCATGACAGCGTGAAGGAAGGGGAGTCCATTGTTCAGCCTTTGGAAGCCAGTGGCG
>CAKUMP010000059.1 GCA_934667795.1 uncultured Chthoniobacterales bacterium
GCCGTTCGACTCCACTCTTTTTCAATACATCCATCACTTCAATAATCACACCAAACTCCGCCGCCTCATCTCCCTGCAAAGCAAATGGGCGATCGGGATTTTCCGCGAGGGCAGCTTCCACCCTGACCCCCAGCTCTTCCAGCGCAATCGGTTCATTTCCAAGAAAAATTTCATCCCGTCCTCCGACCGAAACCACCAGAGGCGCACCTTCCGCAGGCATATCCACAGCAGAACTCGATTTAGGAAGGTTCATCACCACTTGCCCGTCCTCTTTTTTAAAGGTCGTTGTCACAATGAAAAAAATCAACAGGATCGCCAAGATATCAATCAATGAAACAATGATGATAACCGGCGTCTTTTTCTTTTTTATATAAAATCTCATCGTGGTATTGGATTTATCTCCGGTCGTCCTGTATCAATCCCCATTTTTCGGAGCGTATCGAAGAGAATTTCCCGTTTCCCGTTCGGGGAGTTTCACTTCCTGACGATAGCAAGTGGTCATAAAATCTGCCACGAGTGTTTCCATATCAATCGCCATTTCTTCAATTTTTTTTGTAAAATAACTATGTGCGATCAGACTGGGCATCGCAATCGCCAGCCCCATGATCGTGGTGTTCAATGCTTCCGCAATCCCACCGGCAATAATATGTGGATCTGCGGTCCCTTCGGTACCCAATCCACTGAAAATAGTGACCAGCCCTGCCACTGTCCCCAACAGCCCCAATAAAGGAGTCACCCCAACCATCACCTCCAGAACCACCATCCCTTTTTCCAGTTTTACCATTTCTGCCCGCGCACGTACCTGCACCGCTTCCATATTTTCCGACTTCGGCCACATCAAATGCCGTAACACAACATTTAAAATCCGAGCCAATGCCGAATCATTCCCCTTGACCAGTTCCATCACCTGGTTCTCCGCATGGTTGCCGGCTTCCACTGCATGACGTAATTCCGTCGGCACCACTTCTTCTCTCCGTAATGCCATCCCACGCCAGATCATGACCGTCACAGAAATCACGGAACATATCAGCAAAAACAGCATGAATATTCCGCCATCTAAAAAAAACTTTATTACTGAACTCATTATTTTCTCCAGGTTATCGCACGTTCGTTATCTTCCATAAACAGTAAAAGTGTACTCCACTTCAAGCTGGTTTTGTTCCAGTGCCACTGCCACATCGGGCGGAATGGGAGGAAGTTTTGCCTCCATAATCGCTTGTACGGAACAATTTGCAAAAAATTCATTGGAATTATTCGACACAACCTGCACTTTTGTGACCTTTCCCTGCGCATTAATGACAAACTGCACGCGTACCGTCCCGACCTGAATCAAATCCATGCGCGAACTGGTATAATAATACCAGCGTGAACCAATGGCATCGGAAATAATTTTCTTATACTTTCCTAAAGGTGTCGCCCTGGCGCCTACGGAAGAACGCCCCCCTCGATTATCCAGACTTCCTTCAATCCTGGTTTTTTCGCTCTGTGGCTGATATCCACTCTGCCCGGGCGGAATCTGCGCAACGGGAGGTTGTGCGGGAGGAGAAGTTTCTACAATCTCCCGTTTTTCCTGTTCCTTATCCGGGCTTGGGCTTGGTTCTGGTGTTGCGTCCGGCGTTGGTTCCGGTGTCGGTGAAATTTCTGGTGTCGGAGAGGGTGTCAGAGTTGCAAACTGATCCGGTTCCGGGGTAGGAAATGGTGTTGGCTCCGGCGTAGGAGGTGGGGTGGGTTGCACAGGTTCTGTGGGCTTTAACAGTTCTTCTACCTCGGCACGCGTAGGAGGGGCAGGAACCGATTGGGCTCCACTCCGGGCTTGTTCTCCTAACGTATATTCCTGGGTCCTTAATTCCAGAAAATCTGCTTCTCGCCCATCTTGACTTGGCAGAGGTAAATCCCCCACTCCAACGCGTTCCGATGCGGCCAGTGTGTTTTTATCGGATTCAAACAACGCTTCTTCCGGAATTTTTTCCGATTCGAGCTCCTCCTGCGTCCGGACATAAGGCACTCCCTGTGGGGTCGGAGTGGGTTCTGGTGCGGGCTCCAAAACGGGCTCTTCTTCCATCTGCTCCGGAGCATTTAAAACAATATCTACTTCATATCGAGTTACTTCCGGCTTTTTCTGAATTTCAGGCCACATGCGCAGCACAACAGGCACCCCTAAAAAAAACAGGAGATGTAACAATAACGATAAAAAAACGGCTTTCTTCAACCGCTGCGCTTCAGACCGGTCTATTTTCATTCAATCCCGTACTCTATAACCAGAACCATGCCATTTGTAAAACCAAGCTCAAAGAATTTTAGATTTCCAGTCCATACTCCCCTCCAAATTCTCCTCAAATCTGTGTTCCACCCCATCCAATACTGCATTTCATCCCAATTAACTGATAAAATAACTTAAATTTTCCAACTCCAGTGCCAGGTCCACATTATTCACCACCACATGCTCCGGAACCTGCAATACCGTCGGTGCAAAATTCAAAACCCCCTGAATCCCCGCCTCAACCAATCGGTTGGTCACTTCCTGCGCCGCTGTTCCAGGTACGGTCAAAATCGCCATTTTTACTTCCTTCTCCTGAACAAACGCTTTCATTTGCTCCATCCCCAGTACAGTAATTTCCACTCCTTCAATGATGCGGTCCAAATCCTGATCAAATCCGCAAATCACCTCAAATCCCTGACGCTCAAACCCTTGGTAATCCAATAACGCAGCCCCAAGATTTCCAACCCCCACTAATATCACCGGCTGTAAATGTGTGGTCCCCAACACTGCCGTTAACGTTTTACTCAAATCCTCCACGCTATACCCCAATCCGCGCGTTCCCAATGACCCAACATACGCAAGATCCTTCCTTAATTGTGTCGATTTCACCCCTGCTGCTCCTGCCAGCGCCGATGACGATACTGTCTTCATCCCGTTATTCTTCAGTTTCTGCAAACTCCGATGATATAACGATAACCGATATACAGTCTTCCTCGGAATAACGGACTTCTCCATGCTGGTTAAATTTTCCATGCTTGTGAAAAATATGCAACATTTTCACAAAGTGTCAAGTTAGGATACAAATTCACTTTAATCGACGAAGATATCGATAAAATTTAAGGGCTGTTTCCCTAATGGGGGCGTTCGGAGGTTGTTTACAGCTCTGTCCCTAAGTGAACGTTCGAAGGTGTTTACAGCTCTGTCCCTAATGGGAGCGTTCGAGGGTGTTTACAGCTCTGTCCTTAATGGACGCTCGAAGGTGTTTACAGCTCTGTCCCTAAGTGAACGTTCGAAGGTGTTTACAGCTCTGTCCCTAATTGAACGTTCGAAGGTGTTTTACAGCTCTGTCCCTAATGGGAGCGTTCGAGGGTGTTTACAGCTCTGTCCCTAATTGAACGTTCGAAGGTGTTTACAGCTCTGTCCCTAATTGAACGTTCGAAGGTGTTTTACAGCTCTGTCCCTAATTGACGTTCGAAGGTGTTTACAGCTCTGTCCCTAATTGAACGTTCGAAGGTGTTTTACAGCTCTGTCCCTAATTGAACGTTCGAAGGTGTTTACGGCTCTGTCCCTAATTGGACGTTCGGAGGCTGTTTACAGCTCTGTCCCTAATCGAACGTTCGAAGGTGTTTACAGCTCTGTCCCTAATTGGACGTTCGGAGGCTGTTTACAGCTCTGTCCTTAATCGAACGTTCTATGAAATAAAATCAACGATTGTTGATTATTTATGAATAATATTCATGCGAATCATTCGTAGGGGGAATGATCCAACGGTATGTTGGGCGACGGGGAGGTCGGTTCTCCCAAGAAGGGGACAGAAGGTGGCTAGACCCGGAATCGAACCGGGGACACGAGGATTTTCAGTCCTCTGCTCTACCAACTGAGCTATCTAGCCTTTCTGTAGATGAGGAGGGAATATGAAAGATTGAGACGAGGAGTGCAAGCAAAAATTATGAAAATCGACGAAAAATTCTAAAGCGCACATGTGAAAGGATTGCGGGACACAGGCAACTGACGTAGAATGAAGGGATGAAATCGGTGGAAGAGCTGCGCGGGAATATCAGGAATGTAAGGCGGGGATGGTGGTGGAATCGTTGTCTGGAATTGGTGACAGGATACGGAATGGTAGGCGCAATTCTGGGACTGGCAGTGGGATTTGGTTGGGAAATTTCTCTATGGGAAGACCGTTTTTGGCTGACTCTGATATTAGGCGTGAGCGGAGGAATGCTGGTGGGATACGTTTATGCATGGATAAGGTTGCATAGTGAAGAAGAGGTCGCGGAAAAAATCGATCAGCAACTGGGATTAAAAGATCGACTGATTACAGCTTTACGTTTGGAAAAACGCGAAGACACTGCAAGCAGAGTCGCAGTTGCGAGTTGTCTGAAAGCACTCCATGGTGAAAATGAAATAAACTGGAAACGATTACGTCAGGTTCATTTACCGGAAGGGGTAAAATGGATCTGGGTACCAGTCGTGCTTGGAGTCCTGTTATATATGGCGCCTCCGGCAGGTGGGGACAAACGAGCGCAATATGAAGACGAACGTACACAGGCCCGGCAGACCGGACAGGAATTGGCAGAGCTGGCAAAACAACTGGAAGTGATTGCAGAAAATGACTCCAGTCCGCAAATCGAAGAAGATTTAAATGCGCTGGCTGAAGAGTTACGACGTCAGGCGCGAGATATGATGCGCAAAAAGGAAGAACCCGTACGTGACGCCATGAAAAAACTGGCAACGCTGGAAGAGCGAGTCAAAGAGATGCTGGCCAGTTCGCAGTCCGGCGTTTCGATGAAAGCGCTGGAAGCATTAGTGCAGGCGTTGCAAACACAAGGGCAAAACGATCTGGCAAATAGTTTGCAAATGGCATTGGCCAGCCAGGATGCAGAAGCACTCCGGGAATGGATGAAAAAACTGGCAGAGACAGAAGATTTTGAAAAAGTAATGGAAGCACTGGAACAAAGTGCGCAGGCAACACCGGAAGATCCACAACAACGCGAAGCAAGAGAAATGGCGGTTCGGGAACAAATGGAACGCTCCGCACAAATGGCACAACTGGCGCGTCAGGCATTGGAAAAATTACAGGAACAAATGCAGCAACAGGAAAGTGGTGCTCAGGCAAATCAGGGAGGGCAAAGAGCTCAAGGCCAGGGAGGGCGACAAATGACACTGGAAGAAATGCTGGATGCTCTGGAACAATTGAAAAACGGGATGCGCCCGGGCCAGGGAGGACAGCAAGGGGAAGGGGCGTCCTTCGCACTGTCAGGAGGCCAGCGTCCACAAGGAGCGGAAGGCGGAGAACCACAAATGGAACCGGGCACAGGAAATCAGGCAGGTGGAGGACAAGGGAATGAAAATGATCAGACGCCTGGAGGAAATCTTATGGGACAAACAGAACCCGCAATGCCACAGGAAGGAGAGGCAACACGTTTGCCAGCAATTGATGGCGGAGGAGAAACCGCCTCCATGCCCATGCCGGTGGCAGGAGACACTTCACAAGCGCGAGAAGGAATACGTCCGGTAAAAACCAGCGAAGAAATCGCTCCGGAAGATTCCATTATGCAGGAAAATATCCCGCTGGGCTCCCGTTTCCTCATCCGAAGGTACTTTAATCAATTACGCGGCGGAGACGGTACGGAGTTTTAAAGAGATCTAAAATGCGAAGGGAATGAAGGTAGTAAACTCTATCCAAGGGTTTCATGCCGAGAGCGTTAAATCCGTAAAAGTTAAAGCTGTGTGATTGATTGGCCGATGTCAGAAGGAAGCCGTCGGTTTTCCAAAATCTTTCCTCTCCGCATTATCCTCTTCCAGCGCATACCCCATCCAGTCGAGGGAATCAAAAATCATTTGTTGAACTGATTCTACTGGCGGACGGGAATGTGGCCCCGGATACGTTTTTTCTGTGACAGGTACAGAGGCGGTAGCAACAAGCTGCTGACGCGCAGAGAGCGGAATCAGTTCATCCGGCTCTACCCACAGAAAAAGTAATTTTTCCATTTTAACCGCACCTAAATGATCCAATGGCTCAAAAGCGGACATCCACCAGGCACCAAACTTTGCCACGATTGGAACAAGCACCTTGGAGTCCGGATAAACATGACGCAGAAGTCCATTTAACATCATCGAAATATTGCCCCCGGCCATCACAAATGTCCCACTGCGAAACCGTGGTTCCTCCGCCAGTAATGTTGTCCCCACAATTCCTCCATAACTAATCCCCATGTAATCAATCCGATCCTGATCCACCTCCGGCTGAGCGCAGAGATAATCCACAAGCATTCGCGTTTCTGCCACCAGCCTGGCTGCCCGTTCACGAGGTTCATACACTTTTTCAAAAAAATTCTGTTCCCCTTTTGCTCGTCGATCCCCTCTTCCATATTGTTCCGGCATAATCATGATCACTCCGCGATTCGCAAAAAGGGGTGCCAGCCGCTCAAAAAAAGTCATTCGCTGACCGACACCATAATTCACAATCACACACCCATATCCCCTCTCCGGCACAGGTCCGGGAGGATAAGTGACGCGACAGGGCAATGCGTTTCCTTCCCAGTCCGTCAATATGATACTCCCCCATCCCGTCACCGGATCAACTTGTTTTAGAAGGCTCTCATCACCAAAAGACACAAATTGTCCTTTATCTGCATAGAGGCCCAACAATTTTTTATCATCATTTTGTTTCCAAAGCACCAGACTGAGTAGGGAGACAATCAGCAGGGAAAGAACAACCAGTCCGGTTAATTTGATGAAACGGAAGATGCGGGAAAAAGAACATTCCATGAGTAAGAGCGATAAGGTTCATTGCAGGCGGGCCCGTTGCGGGAGGCATCGGCTACCACCAGATGAAGGTTTTGTGGTTCAAAAATAACGTTATGCAAATTTGATTTCATCGCTACCGGACGTTTAATAATTTCGATCAAGGAATCACGATCGATTGTTCCATACTCGGCTTTCACACGTTCGACCAGTTTTTCATACCGCCCGGAACCGGAAAGAAGTACGGCATGATCGACCGGCTGTTGGAGTTGCTCATGAAATTCACCTGGAGCAAAAGTTTCAAATTTCTCTGGTGTTGCTGCAATTCCGATTGCAGAAGGTCCTTTGCCATCACTGAGGACATAATAATACTCACAGGTTCGCGGGCTTTCCCGCATAAAAGTTTCGACCTCCGCCAATGTCGAAAAATCTTCCAGTCCCTGTCGAATCAACAGACTCATGGGAATCCCATCCCAATCCCCCTGCCCGGCTCCGCCCATTTCCCCAATCGCTACCTGATGCTCATTCATCCCTGTCACGGAACCAATAAAACCAAGATAGCCCACTGTAACAAAACGGTTTTTCTCTGGCTGATCAACCGCCATCACGACTGCTTCATCCTGAAGTCCTACACCCACCATATAATCCAGCACCCGGGCATGCAGCAACGTCCCGTCCTTGGTCGCATCTCCCATCAGCGCGACTCCACTACAATGAAAAAATTCCGGAAAAATATTCATCATCTGTACAAGCTCCAATGACACCCCCGCACCATCCGCAAGTCCTCGCATTTCTTCAAAATAAGCGGGCTGGATGAAGGGACGTTGACGTTCAATCAGTTTTTTTGCTTCTGCAGGAAACCATAAGCCTTCCTTAATGGAATAAAGCAGCCCTACACCATAAACAAGTCTTCGCCCCATCCGTTTCACTCCCTCCCCAGCAAGCGCACCGTGCTGGGCACCTATTTCATAAGGCGTTCCGCTAAGATACATCTGACGATGCCCCCCATCCACTTTCATCCAGCCATTGCCCGATCGTGTCAGCCCGTCTGCCAAACGAGGGACCGGTGTAAAGGAATAGGTCCCGATGCGAATTGCTTCCGCCAGGGACAACATCAGTTCCTCTCCGGAAACAGAAACGACTTCCCGGTCTTTTGTTTTTTTATGTAAATCAAAAACCAAAGGATCATTCATCCCATGAATCGTCGAAATCCTGGCGTTCCACTCGCCAGCCTGAAGATCCATTTTAGAAAGGGCACCATTCGAAAAAACTTCCATCATTCCCTGCTCGATTTTAACCCGCCAGCAAGGACGACCATTTTTAAAAAAATATCCGGTAAGTCGAGGTCGAGTGACCCATAAAAGTCCGATACGTTCCACAAAAGATAATCGCGGTAAAAGAGCTGCAGCTTCAGACAATGCATCTTGCACTGGCGTCGGATCCACCACGGCAGCATGAAAAGCTGCTCCAGTTCCCGCATGAAGTGTAACTCCATCTTCCGTACAAAAAATCGAAACAGGCGTTTCCTGGCGACCATCAATATGCAGCGTAATCTGTCGTGTGTCTCCCTCCCGTCCAAACTGCAACCCACCACTCCGTTTCTTGTTTGTATTTTTTGATATATGCTCCATCGCCAGCACCCACGTCGCCACCCCATCCCCAAAAGGCGATTCCGGCCAGGCACCAGACTCCACCGTCTCCAAAAGATAATCTACGCTCTTCCAAAATACCCCAATCGACACCCCACCATAAACCAAAGCCATAAATACAAAAACAGCCACTATCCGCGACAGAAACCTCCATACATTTTTACGAACAGAACGTACTTTCATTTTCATCCGACAAAGTACCTGATTTAAATAGCAAGCACACGAAATATTTTTAAAATGAAGTAACGCAGAGAAGTATAAAGCTATTCATTATTTACTTATAGACAATTTTTCAACTTCTCTTTCAATCAATACGATGATTTTTTATCAAAAAAATTCACTCATTTTATAAAGGGCAAAGCCTTTGCGTGAAACGAGTTCCTTTGTTGCCAACGGGTCCTCGGCGCTCCCGAGGGGGATGTGTTACTTCGCCCTAAGTGCTTCGAAACGTTTGCTTCGATTTGCGTAACTAGGGTACTCGATTTTCGCGTCTTCTGGCAAAAACCGCCAGTGTTTATATGCCCAGATCCAAAACTCCGGATGTTCACGCACGATGTTTTCAAAGAAGTCCCAGCAAAGTTGAATTTTTTCCTGTGTGGTCATATTTTCTTTAAATTCAAAAGGCGGGTAAATGACCATTTTGACGCGCCCATCCGGCTGTGGCCAGGTAATCACCGGGGAAACAGAACAACCTAATTTCTCATGCATCACCGCATGCATGATACTCACCGAAATCTCCCGGTCAAAAAATGTCACAACCGTACTTGGCATCCGTGGGTCAATCGTCAGATCCGGCAACATTCCCACACATCCTCCCGCTTTCAGGACTTTATACAAGCGGATCATCGCGCCTTTGCGTGAAATATAGTGATTCCCGCTCCGGCTCCGACAACGCAGAAATTCTTTTCCTACTTTTTCATTTTTAAATTCCTGTGCGACAAAATACATTTCGCGTCCCAGGAATCCCACTGCCAGACCGCTCCATTCGAAGGCCCCAAAATGGGGGCAAATTAAAAGCCGCGTATCCCCTTCTTTTCCTAAATACTCTTCTCCTTCTATCTGGATGTAATCCCGAAAATTTTCTGTATTCAGATTTGCTGACCAGAAAGAATCAAAAAAATTCCGGGCCATTGTCTGGATCGCGGTGCGTGCAATTTTCCGACGTTCCGATTCATTGAATTTGTCACCAAATGCAATTCGAAGGTTTTCTTCTGCCAGTTTTCTTCCTCGTTTATCAAAAAAGAAAAAAAATGTTCCTGCCAGGTTTGCCAATAACAGCGTCATTTTGCGTGGCATGCGTTCCACCATTCTTATCAGCAACCATAACCCCTTTGCTTCGAGCACATGCCGCCAGCGTTTCCAGTCCTTCATTAGTCAGCTAATACTGGTAAAGGATTTTCCTCACGATGACTAAACTGCAGGTCATACAAGCGACGGTACTGCGGAGAAATCTCCAGAAGTTCCTCATGACGCCCAACTGCTTCCACCTTTCCTGCCTGCATCACCACAATTTTGTCCGACTTCAGAATCGTGGACAACCGGTGTGCGATGGCGATCACCGTTTTGCCTTTTGCCAGATTTTCCAGTGCGTTTTGAATTTTCTTTTCGCTTTCGGTATCCAGGGCAGACGTGGCTTCATCCAGCAATAAAATCGGAGCATTTCTTAAGATTGCGCGTGCGATAGACACCCTTTGTTGCTGTCCACCGGACAACAGACATCCTTTGTCCCCTACTACAGTCTCGTACTCATCAGGCTGTTCTAAAATAAAATCATGTGCATACGCCTGCTGTGCCGCCCGCTCCACATCCTCCTTCGTCGCATCCAGTTTTCCGTATAAAATATTATTGTAAATCGTATCATGAAACAAAAACGTATCCTGATTCACGATCCCGATATGTTCGCGCAAGCTTTGCTGCGTCAATTTACGAATATCATGTCCGTCCACGAAAATCCGACCTTTGTCCGGATCATAAAACCGCAACAATAGCGAAAACAGGGTGCTTTTTCCGGCACCGCTGGGGCCCACAAGCGCATACGTTTTTCCTGGTTCAATATCCAGATTCAGTTTTTCCACCGCATGCGTGCCCGGGGTATAGGAAAAACTCACATTTTTATACACCACATGCCCACGCCCATTTTCCAGCTTGATCGCATTTTCATCGTCTTGAATTTCGCTCTGCGCTTCCATCAACTCAAACACCTTCGTTGTCGCAGCCAGACACTTCTGCATCAAAATGTGAATACGACTTAACAT
>CAKUMP010000060.1 GCA_934667795.1 uncultured Chthoniobacterales bacterium
CGAGGACGTCGGCGCTCCCAGCACTTAGGGACAGAGGTAACGGTTGGTGTTTGGTTACAGTTTTTTTTGTCGATGATTGCTTTTCTAAAAGAGATAAGGCAACATGGCGCGCATGATGACGATTCCTAATTACATTACCGTGCTGCGGATTTTGCTGATTCCGCTTTTTGTCGCAGCCATCATGTATTATGGACAAAGCGTCAAGGAGGCAGACCCCCAGGAATGGCTTCGCTGGTTGGCAATCAGCATTTTTGTACTCGCCTCTGTGAGTGATGGGGTTGATGGCTATTTAGCCAGAAAGTTTAATTTACAAAGCCTTCTCGGGCGTATTTTAGACCCTATTGCGGACAAAGGCCTGCTGATCACGGCATTGATCGCCCTTTCCCTTTCCAACTGGCCCAACCCCTTACCGATCTGGTTCCCTGTTTTAGTCATCGGACGCGATGTGGTGATTTTAACAGGCTGTATTGTCATTTATCTTGTCCATGGGAAAATAGAAATTGCTCCTAGTCTGGTTGGAAAAATGGCCACGGCTTTACAAATGGTGGTTATTTCCTGGGCAATGCTCCAGGTTCCCTATATTATTATCCCCCTCATCCTCGCAGGTATTGCCACTTTCGTTTCCGGAATCCGCTATATTTGGGACGCTATTAAATCTTTACATCCTACACCCGAAGCTCATGACTGATTCCCATTCTACTCTTATATCACCTCTACCCGTTGTCGCCATTGTCGGACGCCCAAACGTCGGCAAATCCGCTCTTTTTAACCGTATCGCACGACGTCAGATTTCTATTGTTCATAACGAACCCGGCATTACCCGCGATCGCATTTCCGCGATGTGTCGCCATCAGGACTTTCAATTCGAATTGATTGATACCGGCGGTATTGGGTCTAATGTGGACACGTCTTTTACCAACCAGGTCCGACTGGAGGCGGATCTGGCAATGGAAACGGCCGATCTGATTCTTTTCGTGGTGGATGCACAGTCAGGCATTCACCCAGTGGACAGCACTCTGGCCTCCATGCTTCGCAAAACTGCTAAGCCTATCTTTCTCGTGGTCAATAAAGTGGATGACCTAAAACATGAAAACAACATGGTGGATTTCGATGTTTTTGGTTTTGAACATAAATTTGCCACCAGTGCTGCTCACGGACGTAATACCGATGAACTTATCAACGCGATCATCGATCATTTTCCTAAACAAAAAACGGCTGAATCCGCAATTTCGGACGATGTCGACGAATCCGATGAATTTACAGAAGATGGAGAATCCACTGAAGGCCCGGATAAACCATCTCATTTAAACAAACCGCCCAAACTGGCAATCATCGGACGCCCAAATGTCGGAAAGTCTTCTCTTATCAACGCTTTTTTGCGACAACCCCGAACGATCGTCAGCGATATTTCAGGAACGACTCGAGATTCGATTGATATCCCCTTCGAGTACAATAAACGTCCGTACGTGCTCATTGATACTGCAGGCATTCGTCCCAAATCCCGACACAAAACTTCCGTGGAAGTTTTTTCTGTCATGCGTTCCGAAAAAGCTATCAAACGCAGCGACCTTTGTATTCTTGTCCTCGATACAAGCATGGGCGTTACAGCCCAGGACAAAAAAATAGCGATGCTGATCCAACGCGCAAATAAACCCTGTATTATCGTTCTCAATAAATGGGATCTCGCAGCAGAACTTGCGGAGGATGAAAAAGATCTGAAAAAAAATGTGATGGAACTGATCCAGGAAGAGTTATTTTTTCTCAGTCATGCCCCCGTGGTGCTGGTTTCCGCGATTCAAGGAAAATACGTGTCCCGCATCCTTCGCCTGGTCGAAGCGGTTCGGGATGGTGCGCGCGCGCGCATTGGTACCGGACAACTCAACCGCCTGCTGAAAACGTTGACGGACAAACAGCCCCCGCCTCTTCGTCAGAATCGACGATTCAAAATTCTCTACGGTACACAAACCCATAACGACGGGCTTATTCCGCCGCCTGTATTCGTGCTGTTTGTCAACGACCCTAAACTATTAGTGGATTCCTACAAGCGTTTCCTCGAAGGACAAATTCGCAAAATCCAGCCCTTCCCCGGTCTCCCCCTCCTGTTTGAATTACGCGGACGGAATCCGGGAGACAGTTGACAGTTGACAGTTGACAGTTGACAGTTGACAGTTGACAGTTGACAACAGGTGGCAGGCGCGGTCGAATTTTATTCCAAAACTTCTTGTGCTGCTTGGTTGATTGCATTTGCGGCCAATTGAATTTCATCAGGGGTTACGCAATACGGGAGCATCAGGATAATTACGTCTCCCGCTACCGGGCGTGTGAGTAATTGATGCCGCCGTGCAGCCAGACAGACCTTCCGTGCGACACGTTTCTCCACTGGAAAACGTTTTCCGTTTGTGTCGCGGATTTCGATTCCCGCAATAAACCCATATTGACGCACCTGATAAACCCAGGGAGAATTTTCCTGTAATTGCTGCAACGCACCCTGCAGACACTGGATATGTCCTTGAAGACGTTCCAGAACATTTTCTTCCTGAAATATCCGCAAGTTAGCGCGTGCTACCGCGCACCCTAACGGATTTGCGGTATAACTGTGTCCGTAATAAAATGTCTTTTGCTCTTCAAAAGTTCCTAAAAAGGCATTGAAAATTTCTTCTCGTATAAAAGTGGCAGCCAGCGGCATCACTCCACCGGTCAGACCTTTTGCAACCGCCACAAAATCCGGAATCACGCCTTCTTTTTGCGAAGCAAACATGTGTCCCGAACGTCCAAATCCAGTCATCACTTCATCCGCAATCAATTTAACTCCATATTGATCGCACCAGGCACGTAAAGCTGCCAGCATCCCTTCCGACCAAAGACGCATTTCATTGACCCCCTGCACACCGGGCTCAATAAAAACCGCCGCTACCTGATGCGGATCTTGAACGGTTGCTAATTCTTCCAGCCCACTTAAATGGCGTACCGGAAAACGATAATGGTCAAACCGTCCTTGAAAAAGTGACACCCCTCCCAGGCTCGCAGCGCCCATGGTATCTCCATGGTACGCATTTTCAAATGCAAGAATCTGTGTCCGCTCCGGCTGCCCAACTAGCTGCCAATATTGAATGACCATTTTCAGCGCGACTTCAATCGCAGTCGTTCCATTGTCGGAAAAAAAGATGCGTCCAAATGCACCGGGCTCCCACAAATCAATCAATTCTTTCGCCAAAAACGACGCCGGGACATTTCCTGTCCCCAGATAGGAAACATGCTCGACCTGGTCAAATTGCGTCAGCAACGCTTCGCGCAATCGCGGATGTCCATGCCCATGCAGGTTCGTCCAGATCGAACTATTTCCATCCAGATACCGCTGTCCCTGTTCATCTTCCAGCCAGGCACCCTGCCCACGGGTAAGAATCAAAACTTCTTCGCCGTCCCCACACCATTCCGACATCTGGGTAAACGGATGCCAACTGAATTGGCGATCCAGCTCAAAGGCTTTCGTCATCTTCATACGTATCCTCCAAGGACGAAGATTCGTTTCCTTCCGCAGCTTTCAGCGTTTCAATCCATTTACGCAAATATTCCACATCATCATAACTCACCCGTTTCCTCTGGTATTTTTTCCAGACAATATCCAGTAGTTTTTCCACGAGCTCCACGCTGGGAGGGTTGTGTTTTTCCCAAAACTCTTCACCCTTTGCTTTACTGGAAATAGTCCATTTTCCACCAAACTTCTGCCCTCGGAATTCAACCTTTTTCCGGTCTTCATCCCGCTCAAACCACTCATGTCGATTTTGCATGCTCTCATTTTCATCCTGAATAAACAGATTCTCAATCAAATTATCTTTGATAAAAAAGATTCTTGATTTCGTCTCATGTATTTAGGATAGAATAACGCCTTATTCCATTTGCAGGGGGATATAGCTCAGTTGGTAGAGCGCGTCGTTCGCAATGACGAGGTCAGGGGTTCGATTCCCCTTATCTCCACCACTTATTTAATGCCTAGCAACCGATTCAGAAGTCTGGACGGGGGTGGGTTCGGGATCTACGGGGGTGACTTTGATATTGCGGTATCGGGCAAGAAGAGAAAAGAAACGGATGGTGTCATGCACCGGACGAATCTTACTGGTTTCTTCTCCATAGACGGTGGAAACAGGAATCGGTAAAATAGGGATGCTGTTGCGCGAGGCCAGAAAAAGCATTTCGGTTTCGTAATCAAATTTGTCTGACTCTGCCAGTACCAGTGGTGCCACTTCACGGTGCAACAAACGGAATCCGCATTGCGAATCCGGAATGGTCTGACCGCAGCGCAGGCCAATCAACCCGGACATAAAACGATTGACCAAAATCCGTACTAGGGGCATTTCTCTGGTATCGCTCATGCGATTTCCTATCAGCAGACAAGGAGAATTCAACTCCCGGGCTTTTTCTACGAAACGCGGAATTTCATCGGGACGATGCTGTCCATCTCCATCCAGCAAAACCACATAAGATTCCTGACAGTTTTTGATAAAATATCTGAGCCCTGTCTTGATCGCGGCACCCTTCCCTTTGTTTTTTTTATGTTGAAGGATCGTCGCTCCTGCACGTCGTGCTTCCTCCGCAGTGCCATCTACAGAACCATCATCCACTACAATCACATGGGGCACCACCTCCAAAACCGCACGTACCACGTCATAAATAAAACGTACTTCCTGATAGGCAGGAATTAACGCGACAGAATCCATAATCCGAGCTGCTGGCTGAAATGAAGCGGAAGTATCAGATTCTGTCATATAAAAAAGTTATCCCTTGTTAACTCTTGGGCGGAACAGGATGGTAATCCGCTGCGTGGTACGAACTGCGTACCAGCGGTCCTGAAGACACATGTTCAAATCCTTTTGCACGCGCAATTTCTCCATATTCATCAAATTTTTCCGGAGAAATATATTCCACTACCGGAAGATGTTTAGGAGTCGGACGCAAATATTGTCCGAGGGTCAGGACCTGTACATGGTTTGCGCGCAAATCATCCAGTGCTTTTAACAACTCTTCTTCTGTTTCTCCCAGTCCCAGCATGATCCCGGATTTCGTTGCCATTTTCGGGCTCATTTCCTTTGCACGTCTTAACACTTCCAGCGAACGCTCATATTTTGCACGAGAACGCACAAGGGGAGTCAATCGCTCTACCGTTTCCAGGTTGTGATTAAACACTTCCGGTGCGGCATCAATGACCATTTGCAAAGCATCATTTTTCAAATTAAAATCCGGAACCAGGACTTCGATGATCATCGCAGGATCTTTTTCCCGGATCGCACGAATCGTTCTGGCAAAATGTTCTGCCCCACCGTCCGCAAGATCGTCTCGCGCAACAGCGGTAATCACCACATGCTTTAACTTCAGACGAATCGCCGCTTCTGCGACCCGCTCTGGTTCATCGACTTCCAGCGCAAAGGGTTTTGCAGTCGAAACCGCACAAAACCCACAGGCACGGGTACAACGATCCCCGGCAATCATAAATGTTGCCGTTC
The DNA here is from genome assembly GCA_934667795.1 of uncultured Chthoniobacterales bacterium. Taxonomy (GTDB): domain Bacteria; phylum Verrucomicrobiota; class Verrucomicrobiia; order Chthoniobacterales; family CAKUMP01; genus CAKUMP01. The sequence goes on from CAKUMP010000060.1 coordinate 5,499, forward strand.
CCCCACTCCAGCACTCCCAGCGATTCGGACATTGCGCGCTCTCGCACACCGTATGCAAATTCAAATCTGAGATTAAAGCCTTGGTGGAAAAAAACTTTGGATTTGATGGTAATCGGACTTTAATCCAATCCGGTTTCTTTACCTGATGTAAACTGGGATCAATTTTTATGCACGACATGATTCAAAATCCTACTCCCCTGCCTCAGGAAAGCAATCCTTAATCTATCTTCTTCTATTCATCTATTTCTTCAGCAGGTTCTATTCCGTCTTTATTTAAAAACAGATATAAAATGCCATTCCCCTCGCATTTTCCCTGAATTTTCTCTCATCCACAAAAGCTCGAACCGACATTTACCCAGGTTGCAAAAGAGGTTTTATAAAAAAATTGAAAAAAGTTCATAACTCATTTGACAAAAACACCGATTTTGTTATGTTTCCCCTTCCAGTGCAGCCGTAGCTCAATTGGATAGAGCATCTGACTACGGATCAGAAGGTTTGGGGTTCGAATCCCTACGGCTGCGCCACTGGGCTTATAATGTCGCCATATCGATCACAAAGCGGTATTTCACATCACTTTTTAACATCCGCTCATACGCGTCATTAATTTCGTCCATACGGATCATTTCGATATCTGAAGTAATTCCGTGTTTCCCGCAAAAGTCCAGCATTTCCTGAGTTTCGCCGATACTTCCGATCATGGAGCCTGCCAGGCTTTTTCGTCCCACAATCAGACTGAAAGCGGCGACAGGTAATGGTTTCTCCGGTGCTCCGACAAGTACCATCGTGCCATCCGTGGACAACATCGTCATATAGACATTGAGGTCGTGATCTGCTGAAACACAATCGAGAATAAAATCAAAAGTCCCTGCCTGTGCTTCCATTTCCTCTGGATTTGTGGAAACGATCACCTCATGGGCCCCCAGGCGGATTGCGTCTTCTTTTTTTGAGGGAGAAGTGGTGAAAACGACCACATGTGCACCAAAAGCACGGGCGAATTTTACTCCCATGTGCCCCAGTCCGCCCAGCCCCACAATACCCACTTTTTGTCCGTCCTTTACCTTCCAGTGACGCAAAGGCGAATAAGTCGTGACTCCGGCACAAAGCAAAGGGGCAACCCCTGCTAAATCCAGATTTTCAGGAATGCGGAGCGCGTAATGTTCGTTTAAAACAATATTTTCAGAATACCCCCCAAAAGTAGGTCCTCCTATAAAAGGCTCTGTTCCTCCATACGTCCCGATCATACCTGGAGAAAACTGTTCATTTCCAGCCTGACAATGCGGGCAATTTGAATCCCCACCCACCATACACCCGACTCCGGCAAGCTCTCCTACCTGGAATTTCGTAACCTTCGCCCCCACCTTCGTAATCCGTCCCACAATCTCATGCCCAGGCACCGCCGGATAAACCGTTGATCCCCATTCGTTTCGAGCAAAATGAATATCGGAGTGGCAAACGCCACAATACAAAATCTCTAACTGCACATCATAATCTGTCGGTTCACGACGATTGATCGTAGCGGCAGTTAATGGATTAGTTGCGGTTTCTGTCGAATAAGCTTTTAAAGAATAAGAGGTGTGGTCTGACATAATGATAAAATGTATTTTCTCATCTTATCACAGATTCCGGCTGTTGTCATACTCCTTAAAACGTATGGACAAAAAGTCCTGAACGTAGTTTTGGTTCGAACCAGGTGCTTTTTGGCGGCATGATTTGCCCGGCATCCGCAATATCCATCAATTGATCGACCGTCACCGGGTATAAACTGAATGCGATCGCGCCAGCACCGGCATCCACCTTCCGCGTCAACTCTTCTGTTCCACGGATTCCACCCACAAATTCAATACGCGAACTCGTTCTGGGATCTTCAATCCCTAAAATCGGACTCAGAATTCCATCCTGCAATTGACTGACATCCAGTTTTGAAACCGGATCCAGTTCCTCATTCGGTTCAAATTGAATTTCATACCAAGCGTGATCCAGATACATCGACACCGAACCCGGCGCGGTCGGCACCGGAGATGCATTTTCATACAGATTAAAATGCTGACGGATTTCCTGGATGACCTCTTCGGGTTGCAAGCCATTTAAATCGGCGACAATGCGATTATACGGCAGAATTTTCAATTGGCTTCCCGGAAAAAGAACCGAAAGAAACCAGTTATAATCTTCTTCGCCTGTATGCTCCGGATTTGCTGCGCGTCGCTCCATTGCCACTCGGGCTGCACTTGCTGTCCGATGGTGACCATCTGCCACATACGCACAATCCACTTTCTCAAACCCTTTGGAAAACGCTTCCGGCGAAGTCACTTTCCATACCGTATGACGAATTCCGTCCGGTGCTGTAAAATCATACAAGGCAGGCAATGCGGATTCAGCCTCGATTAATTTATTAAGTGCCTCTTCATCCTTGTAGGTTAAAAAAATGGGTCCTGTATTGGCAGAAAGATCTCCTACCAGGCGCGTCCGGTCATCTTCCTTATCCCGACGTGTTTTTTCATGTTTTTTGATTAAATCTTTTTCATAATCTTCCACATGACAAACCCCCACGATCCCTGTTTGAGTATGACTGCCCATCGTTTGCCGATACAAATAAACGGCGGGTTCTGATTCGCGGATTAAAATCCCCTCCTTCTGCAGTTTTTGAAAATTTTCTACTGCTCGCTGATACACCGCGTCACTGTATGGATCGACATCTTCAGCAAGCTCCAGTTCCGCACGATCTACCCGTAAAAGGCTATACGGATTATCTGCAACTAATTCTCTGGCTTCTTCCGTATTAATAACATCGTAAGGAACACAAGCCACCTGATGAGCATGATGCGGTACTGGACGCACCCCTTGAAACGCGCGAAATCTAATCATATTTCTCATCTTTACCCACTTCCTCCGCAAATCACAACCCTCTTTCTAAACTTTCTGTCCAAATAGATTCTCCCTTTGAAATCTCTGAAACTATGGTATGATGAAAGATTCCAGCCATTTCCTTAAGGGTGGTGGGAACAACAGACCTTTCACCGTTTGGCTATGGCATTCGATTTATCTTCAGACTATCAACCGCAAGGCGACCAGGAACAGGCAATTTTTAAACTGAGTCAATCTCTGGAAGCGGAAAATCGGCATCAGACGCTGCTTGGGGTGACGGGTTCAGGGAAAACCTTTACCGTGGCAAATGTTATTCGGGAAATCAATCGCCCCACTCTGGTCATTTCGCACAACAAAACACTGGCCGCACAATTATATTCCGAGTTCAAACAATTTTTCCCCCACAACGCGGTAGAATATTTTGTTTCCTACTTTGATTATTACCAGCCGGAAGCGTACCTGCCACGCACCGACACCTACATTGAAAAAGACTCTTCCATTAACGAAGAAATTGAACGTTTGCGTCTCTCCACCACCAGTTCTCTTCTGACCCGTCGGGACGTCATTGTGGTGGCCAGTGTTTCCTGCATCTACGGATTAGGCAGCCCTGAAGATTACCTCAACATGCTGTTGAAGATTGAAGTCGGACAAACTCTTTCCCGGGAAGCATTTCTGGCAAAACTGGTGGATATGCTCTACGAGCGCAATGATATCGCATTCACACGTGGGAAATTCCGTGTCCGTGGGGATGTCGTCGAAGTCTATCCTGCAAACCTGGATGAACAAGCCATCCGTGTGGAATTTTTTGGGGATGAAATTGATCGAATCACGCAGTTTGATCCCCTCACCAGCCACACCCAGGAACAATTAACCTCTCTTGCCCTTTTCCCGGCAAAGCAATTTGTAACGCCTCATGATAAGCTTCTTAAAGCGATGCGTTCTATTCGTGAAGAATTAAATCTCCGGATTCCGGAACTGGAAGATCAGGGGAAACTTCTGGAAGCGCAACGCTTGAAAATGCGCACAGAGTTTGATTTGGAAATGATTCAGGAAATGGGATTTTGCAGCGGGATCGAGAATTACTCCCGCCACCTCAGCGGACGTCCACCCGGCTCCCGTCCTTTCACATTACTCGACTTTTTCCCAAAGGATTACGTTATGGTGGTGGATGAGTCGCATGCGACCATCCCCCAAATTGGCGGGATGTATGAAGGCGATCGCTCTCGCAAATCTGTTCTCGTGGATTATGGATTTCGCTTGCCCAGCGCGCTCGATAACCGGCCGCTCCGTTTTGAAGAATTCATGGAAATGACCAATCAGATCATTTACGTTTCCGCAACGCCCGGACCATTTGAATTAACAAATTCTGTCGTTGGCAATACCCATTATATCCCGGCCAAACGCGGAGAAGGCAATGCGGCAGCTCGTCTCAAGGAAAATACAAATTCCACTTACGAAGAACAGGCGTCCAGACCGTTTGATGTCACAACGCCCAATGCGCCTTTGATTGTGGAGCAGATTATTCGTCCCACCGGACTCCTGGATCCGAAGATTTCCATCAAACCTCTCAAATCGCAAATTGATGACACCATCGACTTGTGTCGTGAGCGCGTAAAAATAAATGAGCGCGTCCTGATCACCACGCTGACCAAACGTACAGCGGAAGATCTGACCGATTATTTGCGGGATGTAGGACTCCGGGTTCGCTATTTACACAGTGATATCGATACCATCGAACGCGTAGAAATCCTGCGTTCTCTTCGTGCGGCAGAATTTGACATTTTAGTCGGCATTAACTTATTGCGAGAGGGGTTGGATTTACCGGAAGTCAGCCTGGTCTGTATTTTAGACGCAGACAAGGAAGGGTATTTACGAAGTGAAACGGCCCTCATTCAAACCGCGGGCCGCGCCGCTCGACACGTGAATGGAGAGGTTGTTCTTTTTGCGGATAAAGTCACGAAAAGTATGCAGGGATTAATCAGTGTGACGGAATACCGTCGCAGCAGACAGATTGCCCATAATAAAAAGCATGGCATTACGCCTCGCACCGTCAAACGGGCGGTACAGGAAAGCCTGCACATGATCATTCGGGGAAAAGAGGTCGAAGAATCGATCATTCGTGAAACGGGTGGAGATTTTAATGTCACAGAGACGTTGCGCGAACTGGAAGCGGAAATGCTGGAAGCATCG
>CAKUMP010000061.1 GCA_934667795.1 uncultured Chthoniobacterales bacterium
GGCTATGTCAGAAACAGAAGTGAGAGAATATCAGAGTATGCGAAAAATCTGCTGGGAATTTCGTGAAGGTGATCCACGAGTTTTTTCTGGAGCCGTTGGGCTTGAAGTAAAAGAAGGAACGCGAGTTGGAGGGTTTTTGCAAGGGGCGGTTCTGGAAGATTCTCATGCCTGGTCTGTCGGGAGAGTCCAGGTGGGGAATATGTATAAATCCTGTGAGCGAGTGGTTATTCGTGCGCGCCGGGAAGGGAATTTTCGCGGACATCTGGTAGTGAATGAAACCCTGTTCCCGGTCACAGAAACCGGACAACAGGAACTGCAGGATGGTTTTCTGATTTTCGAAACAAACCTGCAGAGTTCTTCGTTGTGGAATGAAGAAAATGTTTTTCAGTTGGATTTACAGGTTTCGGGAGAAGCACCGAGACCGGGTGAGCGTTTGCTGATTGACTGGATTTTGATTCTGCCAAACCTGGCGCCCACCGTGCCAAAAGGGTTGTCGGATTCCGGACATCTTTCCTTGTATCACCATTGGATTCGTCCGCATTGTCAGACGCTTTATTCGGTTTTGAAAAACAATTCCGGGCAGACGATTACATTTGAAAAACTATGGGTGAACGGGCAGCAGGAGAGCAATCAGGTTTGGCCGGTGGAGGAACAGGCAGCGTCACACTGGTTCGATATTCAGCCGGTTGTTTTGTCTCCGGGAGAGAGCAGTGAAGTGCGGGTGTCACTGGTGGAGATGATTTATAATCAGGGGACGCGGATTTGTGTCTCGGGTGTGACGGAGAACCAGGAAAAGGTCTCGTTCTCGTGGGTTACGGAGGATAAAATTCCTGCGTTACAATTCACCGATATTTCCACTTCGCAAGACCGCTTGAAAGTGACATTTTATGTCCGTGACACAGAGCTTAATGGTACGGCTGGGAATGCGATTCGGAAAGTGCGCTGGGACCAGGAAGATGTGACGGAACACTGTGACCTGCGGGCCGGGAAATTTTTTCATGGGATTGCATGTGGAGTGTTGCAGTTGTCGTCTCCGGTAGAGAACGCGAGTTACCACTGGCTGGAGGTGGAAGATTCCAGGGGAGAGTTGACGGTTTGGCGTGTGCGGATTCTGCCTGGAATATTCATTTTAGGAACGTATGGAATGGATGCTCCGGAAGCATTTGCGGATTACCACGCGCATGGGTTGAATCATTACATTTCTTTTCGTCCTGTTACACGGGCGCACCTGGATGCGTTGGGTGCGCTGGGGATGACTGGGTGTTCTCAAACGGCAGAGTCGGGGTTGCTGAAAGAGGGAGTATTTCAAACTACGGACCCGGAAGAGTTGAAAGCACGGGTACAGGAAATTTCTGATTCCTCTGGCCTGCTTTATTATTCATTGCCGGATGAACCGGATGTCTGGGATTATCATGCGGGGGGACCAGGGAAGCACGCACGGTCGATGTTGCGGTTGCAGCACCATTTTGCGGAATTTGATCCCTCCCATGCCACATTTGTTCAACTGGATAATACATTTCGCACGCGCAATTATTCGATTTATGCACCAATTGTCGATTGTACGGGGACGCATACCTATTTATTGGGAAAACATTTTTTACGGGAAGATCGAGTCTGTTTAAATGAAGTGCGGCGAACAACGCAGCCAAATCCGGTCCTGTGGGTCACGCAGTTTTATCCCTTGAAAGACAGGCAGGGAGAGCGTGTGGGGTACAATGGGCGTCTGCCTGTTCCGGAGGAAATGCATCTGCAGATGCTGAATGCGCTGGCGGGAGGAGCCAAGGGGATACTTCATTATATGCATTCTGGCAGCAAGGGTGGCGGCGGAGGGGCCGGACGGGATAAAGAATTGTGGGACGCTATGACGCCTATGCATTTGCAACTCGCGAAGGCAGAAGATGCTTTGTTAAGTTCCACCCCACTCGATTGTGTTGAAAGCGAGCATCCTCTCCTGCAGACGCACGCACTTCAATCAGGTCCCGAAACGCTTTTTATCATCGCTATCAATCGAGACTTTTCCAGCACCAAGGCAGGGTTTTCCCTCACCCCCCTCCCCGCGTCCAGTGCGCAGGTTTCATTGCCCGAAGGAGTCACGATTGCACGAATAGAATCCGTTCACTACGATCGCACAGAGGAAATTTCTTTTGCGTTGGAAGAAAATAAAGCCCGCATTCAATTACCCGAAATCCAAACCGGCCTCCTGTTGCGTATCACGCTTCAATATAAAATTACGAATTAGCCACAAGCTCACTCTTCACTATGGGCAGGATTTTCCATAATCGGTTTGATTAATTCTTTTTCTTTGGATCGATAAATTTCCCAAATGTTTTCATGATTGGGTTCATAGCGTTGATCCTGGAAATTCATCACTTCTGTGCGCAGGCGGATCAGGCTGTCGAGAACGGGCTGGATAGAATCATAAGCTTCGCGTAACACTCTTAATGTGGACTGGTCTTTTTCCCAGAGGGAAGCGAAAGAATCAAAAAATTCGTAGGCGTAACCGGGTTCGGAGCGGTCATTTGGGTGCCAGATATCCAGTTTTGGTTCCGGCAGGTCCAGCAACAAGGGCGCAATGTAAAGATTATGCAGCATTGCGATTCGGTATTTGTGACGTGCGCCCATATCGTCATCCTGTAAGGATAAAGCCAGCCCCCATGCGAAGAGAAATGCCGGTTCTACAAAATCGTTTGGGTATTCCTTTTCATAAATTTTAAAAAAGTCGAAAAGCATTTCAAATTGTTCTGCAAGAAGAAGTAACAGAGGGATAAGAAAACGGATCCCCTGGTTGTCTTTTCGGTTTAAAGCAATGATTTGGGAAGAAAGGTCCACTGCCCGCATGAAGTCTCCGGATTGCCAGTGCACTAATACCTGACCAAATAAGGCGCGTAAATAAATACGGGTGGTTTGATTTTCCCAGCCATTCAAGGGTGGATTGCTGTCAAATATTTGGAATTCAATTTTTGCCGCCTTTTGATAAAATTCCAATGAAGGTTCAATCTGCCCTGTGGCATACAAATGATCTCCCAACTCCAAAAGCGCACGAGAGGAATTTTCGTCGATACGAATGGCCTGACGCAGAATATCTTCCCTTTTGGCAACGGATTGAATCTGCAGGGCGGTATCTGCCAGGCGGATTGCCAGTTCGGCAGGCGGCAGCTTCCGGGCTAACTCGATCTGTGGCTTTGCAAATGCCATCATCAAATCCTTCTTGGCAGCCTGGGTGAGTTCTAATAAATGCGGAACCTCCAGGCTTTCCATATTGATTAACCGGACCTGGCAGTTAAAGTCTTTTCCGAAATTCTGCCAGGCACGATGGTCCCATCCCGGGCAGTCCGGCGCAATAATTTCATCCGGTGTATCCCGCTCAGAAAAACATCTGCTTAATAAATCCGCAATCCGCCGTTGGTCGAGTTCCCGCATCATTTCCTGAGCAACCACAGGTTTTCCAGTGTTGGAAATGATTAGGACACACGTCGGCAAAATAATATTCCCCTCGACTTCCGCAGGAACTTCCATCTCTGCCCAGTCAAGTACCCAAATAGTGCGATTCGAATAATAGGGCTGAATCATAATGCGTTATTGTTTTCCCCAGGTGACATCAATGGACTGTTTTTGACCGAACCTGTCATTATAAAATACTACCCCATGTTCACACCCGTATTCGTGGAGTACTTTTGTAACTTTCACATCGAAACAGCAATATTCGGCAACTTCGAGATATTTCCCTTCCCGCCACCATTTGATGGCATCCAGGCCTTCAGCCGTTTTCCCCACTCCCAGAGTCGCCTGTGCAAGAGATTCCAGTTTCAGACGGTGCCCGATTTTCTGCTCAATATCTACCATCAAGTCCAGAGAATGCAACGCATGCGGCAAATCCAGAATCGTATAACCCATTAAGACATGATAATCAAAATTGATGGTATTAAACCCTATCACCAGATCCGCAGCCATGAGTTGATCAATCAGAAGATCCACATTCGGCTCTGAATAAATTTTATATTCGCCGGATTTCGTGCTGAAAGTGACGCCAACAGACATTTTCATGTCGTGTTTTTTATCCCATCCCCCAACATCATTCGCGGTTCTTTGTGTTTCCAAATCAAAATAAACTACATCCATGGGTATTTTCGAAAGGTAGAGGAAATTGCCGGAATTGACAAGTAAATGGCAGTAAGGAAACCTGCCGAAGGGCGCGACATCGGTGACGCTCTTCCTGCAGGTGGTCGTTTACAGAAAAAAGCCAGCTATCCTGTTCTTTGCAGAGCAGAATAACTGGCTAAATCGGGATATATCCGTAACTTTTAACCGAAAAAATTACAGATTTTTCAGAAAGCTGCGAAGCATCCAGAGGGTTTTCTGGTGAAATTGAATCCGGGCAATCACCATGTCCTGAGTTTCCAGATCCACACCATCAGTCAACTCTTTCAGTTTCATCGCATTATCTACAATGGTTTCATGGCTTTCGATCAGATGTGCGACAAAGTCTTTTGCGGGATGCGCATCACTGGAAAGTTCCCGGATGTCGGATTCTTTTGCTAATGTGGTTAATCCGCCAGGCGCATATACATCCAGAGCGCGCAAACGTTCCGCAATATCGTCAATTGCAGTAAATAATTCTTCGTACTGGGTTTGAAATGCAGCGTGCAAGTGGAAGAAATGAGGTCCTTCCACGTTCCAGTGCGCTAAATGGGTTTGTCCCATCAGAGCATAGGAGTCTGCCAGAAGTTTACGAAGTCCTGTTACAATCGCATTAGCTTCTTTTTTTGTTGTAGTTTGTGTCGCCATAAATTTTTCCTCGATATCAGATTTGTTGTGTTTAAACCGACCTTAATCGGCCTTTTTTTATTATATCACAACTCCAGCAGGATGCATCTAATGATTCAGAAATTTTATCCGCCTATGGCAGGGTGTAAAAAGAGCAGAAAACATTATAATTGTGCGGTTTTATGATAAATCAAAGAAGTGAAAATTATATCAACTTAGTCTAAAGACACATCTTCACAATTGTGATTGGATGTCATTTGTGCCACAGATTGTAACCCGGATACACATTTCATCTGTCATGAGACCTGGAAAACGCTCCGTGCGAGCGCATGCGCAAGGGAGAGGCTTTTATAGGCTTCAAAAGGCAAAAAAATTCCTTTTTTCCGGCATTTTTTTTGGGATATGGGTATTTAGCGGGTGTGAAAAGGCGGTTTTTGATGCTGAACCGCCGTTGCGGGATTTGCTTTCCGTAAAAAAGATGGAGTTTCACGTGTCAGAGCCAGATGAGAGTGGGGTTGTTTATGTTCGTGCGGACATTGAAACGGATGAACCTCTGGCCTATGTGGAAGTTGTGGACAGTGGAGATGTTGTGTATCAGCACGGGAGCGGGCCGGAGATTTTGCGTGAAAATGAGGAGAATGCGGTATTCAGTTTAAATTGGCAGGCAATGGAAGAGGTGGTGGTTTCCGGGTCGTTAAAAATTACAGGGACCGAAGTTATCTGGGATGTTCCACTGGATCGCGGGGCGCAGGTCACGGTGAAGTGATCTGGAAAAATGAGACTTTTCGTCATTGGCGACGACGGCTTTTTTTAGTATTCCGAAAAAGAATCTGGATCAGGCAATGCTGTCTTTTAACGTTCCTGGAGTTTTTCAGGGCGAGATTTCTTTGCGTCAGGTATTTGATCGGCAGGTATTGGGGATGCCATATAGACGGGGATGTAATTTTATTTTAAGCCGCTATATCCGACAATCCCGAACACCTTTGCATCTGAATACATCTGTGGTTCATTTTAAAGTTCCGGTTTTTCCGGACATGGATTATTCGACCTTACAACTTCAGCTTATTGGGAAATCCGGGTACACATGGCGCAGCCGCCCCTGGGTGGCGAATGGCATTGCTTCAGGAAGTAAAAGTGTTTTTAAACAGGGAAACGTTCAGGTTTATTCGGATTCAGCAGAGAAAATGATGCAGGTAAAAGTGGATGAGAAATTAATTCCCAACATTCGCTATACTTTTTCTCCAGACTGGGGATCTGTGCTATACACTGATGCCGGACGTCATTTCTGGGGGATTCTGGGGGGGTATGTGACACAGGTCACAGAGCGAGGCGGAGGAGAGTCCGCAGACGGGACACCCTTTATTCGAAGGACAGATTACCCGAAGGATGCTCCGCGGTCCGCTCCTATATGGAATCGAGAAGAGGATGGAAATTATTCATTGAGTTTCGATGGGAAAGGCAATTTTGTTACCTTGCCACAGGAAGTCATTCCGCGCCGCTCGGCATTCACGGTCGATATGGAAATTTATCCGGTATCTGACAATAAACGACAAATCCTTCTGGCTCACCGTTCTTATTACCCGGGTTCTTTCACTTTTGTTTTGGAAAATGGGGAGATTGGGGGGAGTTACAGTGGTGAAGTTGCTTCGCTGAGCCGATTTCGCAGCGGGCTCAAAGTCGTGCCTGATCAATGGAATCGTCTTCAATTTTGCTTTGATGGGGAAAACATTTTTGTTATTCTAAATAATCATGTGTCCCCTAAACAGAAAGTTCACGGACTGGGTTTGTACGATACCGTCAGTACACTTGGTGGTTATGGTGGGGACTGGTTTCATGGAAAAATCAAAAACCTCCGCATTTCTCATTCCCTTCCACCGTTGAGTCGAGACAATTAAATTTATCGATAACCTTAAACAGGAGAACGCTCATGAAAATATATGTTTTGGTCAGTTTTATCATCATTAACTTCAGTTTTATCATTCAGGCGGAAGAATTACCCCATAAGGTGGATTTGAATGCGAACTGGGAAGAATGGACGGAGGCTCCTCGCAGCGGCAAACCGACGGGCTGGGTGGTAAACTCAAAATTTCCCAGCGGTGAATATAATATGGTTCCTGTGGAAGGTGGGCTGGGAGTCGAAATACACGCATTGGGTGCAGATGGCCTGGATTTTCATCTTTATAATCGTAATACGTATGTGAAAACGCAACCCAATGAGGTGATCCGTGTGGAAGTGGTTGCGCGTGGAGAAGGGACATTATCGGTCCAGGGATATTGTTATGCTGAAGATGAAGATTCCCTCGGAGGAACAAGAGGGGTGATAGAATCCAATGTGATGCTGGATCCCGAAAAGTTTCAAACATTGGTGTTTTTGATTACAACTCCTGAAGCGCGTGCACGGCGCCTTCCTCCCGCATCCATGCGTATCGCCCTCGTGTTGTCACCGGAATCCGCAGTCACGATTCGTTCTGTCACCGCGACAACATCGTACGCACAGGACTAGGGTCCCAGGGTGTTCTTCATAAAAATCAAAAAAGTGAAAAATATATCAATTCAGGCTAAAGACAGGGGGATGTACGTGTGGTTTGATAGGGTGCATGGCACCAAATAAAAAGCAGAGCGAGATTCAACCGGTTATGAAACTGGATGGGCTTAAAGAAGCGCGTGGAGAGCGTCCGATCAAGCCGTTTCCTGTGTCTGAGGAAGAAATGTGTCATCGGTATGAGGCGTTGTTTACGGCAGCGGTGAATGATGCATTGCGGGAGCGCCGGCTTGTACGTCAGACGTTGCCACATGATATTATGCCGCTTCGGGAGTCGATGAAGGTGGCGGGACCGGCATTTACCATCAAGGGGGCGAAAAGTTTACTCATTAAAGATGAGATGAAAGAGCGTGCGGAAATGCTGGAAGCGATTCCTTTGCATGCGGTAGTGGCATGGGATACGAGTGGGGATAATGAATCTGCGCAATGGGGAGAAGTCATGACCATGGCTGCTGTCAAGCGGGGGTGTCGAGGAGCAGTGGTGGACGGTGGGGTGCGGGACACAGACCGCGTGTTGTCACAGGAATTTTCGATTTTTGTTAAATACCGGAGTTCCAACGGGATGTTGGGGCGGTTTCGGATCAGTGGCTGGCAGGTTCCCATTCGAATTGGGGAGGTGGAAATTTTCCCTGGAGATATAGTGTTTGGAGACATTGACGGGGTGATTATCGTGCCACGAGACATTGCGTATGAGGTTTTACTTCGTTCTGAAGAAATTGCGCAGAGCGAGGGAGCGCTCAAAAAGTGGGTGCAGGAGGGGCTTTCTGCGACTGAAATTGTTCAGCGCGGAGGGTTCTTTTAGCCATGAAATTTTAAACCATAGTGGAAAATGATTATGAAAAAACTGAAAGATCTTGTTGTTGTTATCACCGGTGCATCCAGTGGCATTGGGCTGGAATGCGCCAGACTTTTTGCCCAGAATGGAGCAAAGCTTGTTTTGATTGCGCGCTCGTCGGATAAACTTCAGGCAGCGGAAAAAGCGGTAAAAGAATGTCATGCAGAAGTTTTGTCCTTACCACTTGATGTCACGGATGAGGCGGCAGTGAAAACGGCTTTTGCAAAAATTATCGAAAAAACGGGAGGGGTGGATATTTTGATCAATAATGCGGGGACTGGCTTTGCTACGGACCTTTCTGCCTGCACACTGGAAGATTTTCGACGTATTTTTGAAACAAATGTCACGGGCGTTTTTCTTTGTACGCGATCTGTATTGCCATTTATGAAAGAGCGCAAATCCGGGCACATCATCAATATTTCTTCTGTTGTAGGAAAAACAGCAAACCCCACTGCTCCTCTTTATTGTGCGAGCAAGCATGCGCTCAATGGTTATAACTCCGGCTTGCAGCAACAAGTGGCTGGCGATAAAATTCGTGTATCGCTGGTTTCGCCTTCTTCTGTGGATACGGCGTACTGGGATGGGCGTCCGGTGGATCGCAGCAAGTTTCTGAAACCGGAAGAAGTCGCCGGGGCTGTACTTTTTGTAGCATCACAACCCGAAGGCGTACTGATCAAGGATATCGACCTTACGACTTTGAGATAAAATTTTCTTCTGACGACGGGATTGGATGCGCTTGTGCGGGAATGCCCATGGCAATGGATTTTGCGGGAACGTCTTTTGTCACCACTGCACCTGCGGCGATGATTGAGCCTTGTCCGATGGTGGTACCTGCGGTGATATTTACGCGTCCCCCGACCCAGACATTTTCCTCAATAAAAATCGGTTTCCTGTGCAGCCCCTGACCGTGAATCGTTTTTTCTTGATTATCAAATCGGTGATTAGCGGCAACAATCATTCCATGTGATGCGATACGGACACAATTTCCGATCGTAATTTGTCCATCGGTTTCCCCGACTTTACCATAACCTACCAGAATGGAGTAAGACTGCACCGAACAATTATCACCCATCACAATGTTACCCTGGAGAATGGCGCCTTCTGCGATGGTGCAATTTTCACCAAGAACGATACGTCCACTCCGTGGATGAATTTTTGCTCCTGGATGAATCCGGCAACTGGGCGGGATATGGACATTTCGATGACGCAAAGCGAAGCGCCGTCCAAGCCAGCACAGCAAACGTGACCGGAGGTTCCTTGAGGTGGGGGGGACACTCAATCCATCATCGAGAAAATTCCAGCAGTTCATCAGGTGGTTTCTAATTGAAGTTCTACCAGTGTTGCGTACTTTCCGGGCAAGCTATTGCATAGAATGCGATTTCCCTCCGGAGCGAAGACCGGGTGGAGGCAGACGCGATAGGGGTTTCTGCCGGGGGCTTCTTTTTCTCCCGTAAATTTAGGAAGCGCGATGCGGTATATTTCCTGTCCGGTTTTACGAGATAAAAAATAAACGGCTCCCCCTGTCGGTGTGGGGCCATCTGTGACAATCAGGTCTGGATTGACAGGAGAAACGCTTGGGTGTCCCCCTGTCACATGATCCGAAATTTTGCGATAATCGCTGCCATCATAACGTACTTCTGCGAGACAAACCTGCAGGTTTTCGTCTGGTCCGTACCCGATCAGAGATTCCCCATCCGGTTGCCATCCCCAATGCACGCCGCGCCTGTCAAAACTTAAATCCACGGCCAGGTGTATGTCCTGGAAGGTGCGATCAGCTGTCAAAATGGAGGTGACTTTCGGTTCGCCTCTTCGTTTATCGACGCAATGATTACCAAAATAAAAGAGGCATCGTGTGCCCTGCGGGTTCCAGCGCACACAGTATGTCATCAGGGTTAGTCCATCCTCCGCGCCAAAACGCTCTTTCATTTTTTGATCTTCTTTGAGCAAGCGTTCGCGTTGGGGATGCAATTGCAGAATGGCATCTGTGGACAAAAGCATGGTAGAGGATTGTTTTTCGAAATCGAGGATAGAAATACCATGTTTCGAGCGCTGCTGAAAAGGGACAATGGCGAGTTCGGGTCGGTACCGTCCTTCCGGATGTCCGTATCCCGCGGCGTAAAGCAGGCTGTGTTCACAGGATACTCCAGGTTCGCCGGATGGAGGGAGCCCTTCCATATCGCCTGGGATATAAATTTCCTGCCCGGTTGCCAGTTCGCGACGGACAACGAAAGGTTCCATTTCGGTTCCTCCCTGGAAATAAACAAATCGCGCATCCGGTGACCAGGATTGCCAGAATCCGGTATGCCAGAAACTGGGACGCACTGAATATTCTCCAAAAGAATCCAGCAC
>CAKUMP010000062.1 GCA_934667795.1 uncultured Chthoniobacterales bacterium
TTCCACGCCGGGCTGGTTATCCGAGTAGGTCGAGAAAATCTGTGTTTTCTTGGTCGGGATGGTGGTATTGCGATTGATCATCGCCGTTGCCACACCACCTGCAGTTTCGATTGCGAGAGTGAGCGGGCTCACATCAAGCAGGAGAACATCTTTCACGTCACCACGGAGAACACCGCCTTGAATTGCTGCACCGATGGCAACCACTTCATCCGGGTTTACTCCCTTATGTGGTTCTTTGCCAATCAGGTTGCGCGCGGTTTCAATCACCTTGGGCATACGCGTCATCCCACCGACCAGTACCAGTTCGTTTATATCGGACTTGCTGAGTTCCGCGTCTTTCAGACAGGCCTCTACAGGTGAAATGGTGCGCTGGAAAAGCGACTCCGCTAATTGTTCCAGCTTCGCACGGGTCAGCGTTTTCATAATATGTTTAGCACCGCTTTGGTCGGCAGTGATAAACGGCAAGTTGATATCGTACTGTTGGGAAGAAGAAAGTGCGATTTTTGCTTTTTCGACTTCTTCTTTAATCCGCTGAACGGCGTCCGGCTGTTGCGACAGATCAATCCCGGAGTCGGTTTTGAATTCTTTAATCACCCAGTCAATCAACACGTTGTCCCAATCGTCACCACCAAGCTGGGTATCCCCATTCGTCGCTTTAACTTCAAAAACTCCATCCCCGATTTCCAGAACGGAAATATCAAATGTTCCACCACCCAGGTCGTAAACAGCAATTTTTTCATCGGACTTTTTATCCAGCCCGTATGCTAAAGAAGCGGCGGTAGGTTCGTTGATGATTCGAAGCACTTCAAGCCCGGCAATTTCCCCGGCATCTTTAGTCGCTTTCCGCTGGTCATCATTAAAATAAGCTGGAACCGTAATCACCGCTTTCGTGACTTTCTCTCCCAGTTTTGCTTCTGCGTCCGCTTTAAGTTTCCCCAGAATCATCGCGGAAATTTCCTGTGGGGTGTAAACTTTAGTTTCACCCTCAACCTTGACTTCCACCGCGCAGTCACCATTCGGGGCGGCTACCAGTTTGTACGGAAGACGTTTTTCTTCAGGCGTAATTTCGCTGAACTTCCGTCCCATAAAACGCTTTGCAGAGAAAATGGTATTTGAGGGGTTCGTGATTGCCTGACGTTTTGCTGCCTGACCAACGAGACGTTCGCCATTTTTCGTAAATGCGACAATAGAGGGCGTGGTTCTGGCTCCTTCAGAGTTTTCCAGTACCGTCGGCTCCCCGGCATCCATGACAGCTACGCAGGAATTTGTTGTTCCTAAATCTATTCCAATAATTTTTGACATATCCTATGTACTCCAATCTTGGCATTCCTTTCAGCAATATGCGTTCCCAGTTGTTAGGGAATTTTAAATCATTGAAAATAAATGAGTTATAAAATTTTCCCTGAAATAGAATTCTGAAACAAAGACAAAATGTCTCAATCCGGGCAGGCGTGAGTGTCAGATTGTGTCAAAATGTCACTTTTTCTCACCGAGGTGCAGCGATAATAAAACAGAAGAAATAGGGAAGAAGGTAAAAATGGGATGGAAATATAGATAGGAAATGCTGTAAAAAAGCAGAGAAGATACTAAGCATCTTTTTATATATACATACTTATTATAAATAATATCATATTAGAAATATACGAGGAGAAAGGGTGTTAAAGCCATGAGTGAAGAAGTGGAGACAGCAGTAGTAGTGGAGATTACAGACAGGGACATTGTCTTTGATTGTGAGCATTGCGAGAAACAGTTGGTAATAGATCGCGATGGGAGTGGGCGGGCGTTTGATTGTCCGCATTGTGGAGGAAATGTGACTGTACCGGATTATGATGTTTATATTCGGGAGAAACAGGAAGAGGAAGAGAAGACACGTCCGGTTTATAATTACCAGGACATGAGTGAAGAGGACTTGCTGGAAAAAGAACAATTGCTGGCAAGGCAATTAAAAGAAAATCAAAGCCAGCGTACGGAAATCCAGGGGCATATTAATAAAGAAACGATTCAGTTACATCGTAGAAAACTGCAATTACAAAAACTGTTGGATAAACAACAGGATTTGGAAAGTCAGGAAAAAGCGGTGAATGACGCGAAAAAAATATTAAAGAAAGAATAATAAAAAAAGCCCGGAGTGAAAACTCCGGGTTTTTTGCTTTATGTTTTAAAACAATAGCTGCGAGAGGATTTTCTATTATATTGTAGAAGAATATTTTATAAACAAAACAGTTGTATGATAGAAGATGTATGTTAAAAGAAAGAATCTATGGATATATCACAATTGAATAGTAAAGCGTTGGCTGCTGTATTGGAATTGCAGGAAGAGCGAGAAGACTTGTTGGAGCAATTAGCCAAAATTGAAGCAAAAATTAAAGAGGTGTGGGAAAAGGAAAGCGGTAGCCCTGTCACAAGTACGGTTACAGCGACAAGAGGGCGAGCGACTGCCAGTGATCGGACAATAACAGGACGGAAAAAAATAAAACGTAGCCCACGTGGAGAAGTAACAAAAAAAATTGTAAAAACTTTTCTTGCAGCAGGAGATAAAGGGGTTCACGCAGTGGAATTAGCAAAAAAAATTAATGTTTCACCACAAAATGTTTATAACTGGATTCAGACCACGAGTAAAAAACTCGAAAAGTATAAAGTGGAACGAGTGGGCGTAGGTACTTATCGACTGGTAGAAAAATAAAAATCTCCGGCATACGTTCGCAGGTATTTTTTTAAGTCATTTATCAGTAGTCAGTAGTTTAACCAAGCTTCTATAAATAAAGTATAAAGAAAAGGAATGCATATCATGGGGAATGAGTCAGGAGTGAAACGTCTTGTTTTGGTACGTCACGGGGAGAGCCTGTGGAACCGGGAAAACCGGTTTACCGGATGGACGGATGTGGATTTGACAGAACGAGGGAGAGAGGAAGCCAAGTGGGCAGGGGATATCTTATTAAAAGAAGGATATCGTTTTGATGTCGTCTATACCTCGGTGTTGAAGCGTGCGATTCGAACGATGTGGATTGTTCTGGATCAAATGGATGCGATGTGGTTACCGGTGCATCGTTCCTGGCGGTTGAATGAACGTCATTATGGAGCGCTGCAAGGGTTAAACAAAGCGGAGACCGCAGCGAAGTTCGGGGAAGCACAGGTATTGGAATGGCGACGCGCGTATGCGACGCCCCCCCCTCCACTGGAAACGTCCGATGAGCGCTATCCCGGGAATGATCGCAGATATGCCGAGGTGGATAAAAGCGATTTGCCGTTGACGGAGTGTTTAAAAGATACCGTAGAGCGTTTTCTGCCGTATTGGCAGGAAGAAATTGAACCGCGGGTGCGAAAAGGAGAAAATGTCCTGATTGTCGCGCACGGGAATACCTTGCGTGCCCTTGTGCAATATCTGGACCATATCAGCGAAGAAGAAATTGTTGGATTAAATATTCCCACAGGCGTCCCTTTAGTATATGAATTGGAAGAAGTGGATGGAAAATTAAAACCGTTAAAAAGTTATTACCTGGGGGACCCGGACGCTATCGCCAAAGCAATGGAGTCCGTTGCGAACCAAGGGAAAGCGAAAACGTAGAGCATTTTAAACAAAAACGTGCTTCAGGTAGAACCAGTCCATGTTGTAGAGTTAGAAATAAATAAATTTTCCACAAAATTATGAGCAAAAAAAATTCAATTGAACAACTTTTAGGGGATAAAGCGGACTGGTTATTGGGACATACCAGCAAAACGATTTCTAAATCTGCATTGCATTTGCCTAGTGGAGATGTGGTGGACAGAATTTACGCGCAATCGGACAGAAATAACCGGGTGCTGGGAAACCTGCAGCGGTTGTTCGGGCATGGGCGTCTGGGCGGCACCGGATATATGTCGATTTTACCGGTGGACCAGGGGATTGAGCATTCGGCTGGTGCGAGTTTTGCAAAAAATCCGGCCTATTTTGATCCGGAAAACATTGTGAAACTGGCGATTGAGGGAGGATGTAATGCAGTTTGCTCCACGTTTGGTGTGTTGGGGAGTGTTTCCCGGAAATATGCACATAAAATCCCGTTTTTGGTGAAAGTGAATCATAATGAATTGCTGACATACCCGAATCAGTACGATCAGATTATGTACGGGACGATTGACCAGGCATACGAAATGGGTGCGGCTGCGATTGGGGCGACCATTTATTTTGGATCGGAAGAAAGTGCACGACAGATTGTGGAAGTGGCACAGGCTTTTGCGTATGCACATGAATTAGGCATGGCAACTGTGTTGTGGTGCTACTTGCGGAATTCGGATTTCAAGAAAGACAAAGATTACCATGTGGCTGCGGATCTGACCGGGCAGGCGAATCATCTGGGAGTGACCATTGAAGCGGATATCATTAAGCAGAAACTGCCGGAAAATAATGGTGGATTTAAAGCACTGAACTCCGGGAATTCCAGTTATGGAAAACTGGATGAACGGATGTATTCGGAATTGAGCAGTGAGCATCCGATTGATCTGTGCCGTTACCAGGTCGCCAATTGCTATATGGGGCGGATGGGCTTGATCAATAGTGGTGGTGCTTCTGGAAAAGATGACTTTGCAGAAGCAGCCATGACTGCTGTGATCAACAAACGTGCTGGTGGGAGTGGACTGATTTCCGGACGGAAGGCATTTCAGCGCCCGATGAATGAAGGGGTGGAGTTATTGCACCTGATTCAGGATGTTTATTTAGATAAGAATGTCACCATTGCCTGATGGAGTGGTTGAGTTTTTTAATGGACGTTAGAAATTATCCCGTCAATGTAAGAGGGCGTGTTCCCTGTTATCGCACAGGGGAACCTAGAATGGAGTTAGTGTATGGGAAATTCAGAGTACCGTTGTGCGGTGTTTGATTTTGATGGGACAATCGCCAATTCATTTGATGCCGGGATGCATATCATACAGGAATTATCTGAGGAGTACGGATTCCGTCAGATCGATTTGCAGGACTGGGATCGGATTCGCGCGATGTCCACGTATCAGTTTTTGCGCTATTTAAAAATCCCGAGAAGACGTTTACCAAAAATCCTGCGTGCCGGGATGGAAAAACTGGCGACGAAGATTGACGAAGTCCCGCCCATTGAAGGGATTCTGGAAGCGATTGAAGTCATTCGGACGCGAGTGGAATATGTCGGTGTTCTGACTTCCAATTCGGTAGAAAATGTCCGACGCTTTGAAGAAATGCAAGGTAAAGGCAGGCTTTTTGATTTTGTCAGTTCTGTGGGGAATTTGATGGGGAAAGCGAAAAGCCTGAATGCGATTCGGATTACTTTTTCCGTTACACCGGAACAGACGATTTATATCGGGGATGAAGTACGGGATATCAAAGCGGCGCGTAAAGCAAAGGTTCCGTCGATTGGAGTGGGTTGGGGGTTTAACTCCATTCCGCGTCTGGAAAAAGCGGGAGCAAGCTATACCGTCGGAAAAGCAGAAGAGCTGCTGGAAATTTTTTAAATCTGAACACCCCATTTTCTTATGCCATCTGAATACGAAGCGCAGCAAATCCAGGAGATAGAGGACTGGAAGAATCGTGAACCCAAAGCCATTTCCCGTTTTGGGGAAAGGTTTTTGGGGCCGTTAACAACAGGCATTATCAAGATGGTGCCTGAAGCCGCAATGTTGAAAGCCATGGAGCTTGGAAACGCCAGTGGCGAAGTGTTAGCGCGTTTTCAAAGGATCAAACAGAAAGCGGGAATTTCCGAATATAGTGAATTACTTTCCCGGGAGCTTTCTTATTGTGATCAGCTTGCGAAAAATGAGCAAAGCTGGGCGGTTGGAATTGCTGCAACTGAGGGAGGGGTCAGTGGTATTTTTGGGCTTCCTGGACTGGTTGTGGATACCCCACTGATTGTGGCATTTGCGATGCGATCGATTCATCTGATGGGGCTGTGTTATGGATTTGAACTGAAAAACTCCAATGTGAATGATCGTGAACTGGCAATGGGGATTTTGTCGGCCAGTGGTGCTAATTCGATGAGGGAAAAAGTGGACGCGTTGCAGCATTTGCATGCGTTACATACCACCAGCGCACAATTGAAGGCCCAGGAGATGGGAGTAGAAGCGGGAGGGCGTTGGGTCCTGCAGATAGTGGTTTTGCAAATCACGAAAAACCTGGCACGTCGTAAGGTTGTACAAAGCATTCCATTTATTGGCGGTGCCGTAGGGGCCGCGGTTAATGGGTGGTACATCCGGGACGTCTGTTACACCGCCCGACGCGTTTTCCAGGAACGCTGGCTCCGAAAAAATAATATCATTTAGGAGTATATCTAAATCAATTCGTAGCGAATTTTGTGAGGGTGCCGTGTTGGCGGACGCGGTTGAGGATCCAGAGGAAGATGAATCCTGCTAGAGCGAGGTAGAACAGGTTCAGGATGAATGCCCATGCGACGTGATTCCAGGGGACTTCGTTGTGCAGGAGGACATGACGCATACCTTCGAAGACATGGGTACTGGGGAATGCCAGCGCAATTGGCTGGATCCAGGCAGGAAGGACGGACAGCGGATAAAAAACTGCTGAAACCGGTTGGATTAAAAACGGGACCGCCCAGGCAAGTGCTTCCGCAGCTTGTCCATATCGCAGGATAAGCGCGGTGGAAATCATCCCGAGACTCCAGCCGAACAAAAGTAAATTTCCAATAAAGGGAAGTAGCCCCCATTGGAGATCGAGAAGATTAAAGGCATAGAAAATATAAGAAACCGTTGCAAGCACTGTGAGCGTGAGAAGAATTCGCAGAAAACCAACCGCAAATGTTGCCATCAGGTATTCATGCACACGCACAGGCGCGACAAAAATATTGAGCAGATTTCGCGTCCAGACATCTTCCAGAAAAGAAATGGCCACCCCCTGTTGGGCGCGGAACAGAACATCCCAGAAAATCATTGCGCCAATCAGAAATGTCACCATCCCGGGAAGATCCGGGTTGGATTGACGCAAGAGATAGGTCGTCAAGAATCCCCAGACTAAAAGATCCGTGATTGGCCAGAACAGCAATTCGATAAAGCGTACCCAATTCCGGGTGTAAAGGTACAGATAACGGGAAACCAGAGCGAAAATAGTATTGAAACTGATCATAAATCTTCCTGCATTTCGCCACTGCGGGCAATTTTGAGAAACACATTTTCCAGCGAACTTTCGGAAAATTTCCGGACGATTTCCTGCGGCGACCCTTCGCAAAGAATTTTGCCGTGATGAAGGAAAATTGCCCGATCGCACACCTCTTCCACGTCGCGCATGTTGTGTGAAGTGTAAAGGACGGTCATTCCGGAACGGCGCTGGATATCGCGGATAATTTTTCGGACGCGGTCCGCGATATCCGGGTCCAGACTCGCGGTGGGCTCATCCAGCAGAAGCAGTTTCGGGTCATTCAGAAGGGCTTTGCAAAGATGTAGCCGTGTCGATTCTCCGGCGGATAAATGGCCGGTCACTCGTCGCTTCAAATCCTGAATCCCGAACGTTTCCAAAAGAGAATCAATTTTTTCATCCAGATTTTTAACACGATAAAGGCGTCCGAAGACTTTCAGGTTTTGATAAACCAGAAGGTTCGCGGGGAGACTGGTATAAGCGGAGCAAAAATTACATTGTTGAAGGATTTCGATGCGATGGGTCTGGAGGGAATGCCCAAACATGCGGACAGAACCCGACGTGGGAGTGGTCAGCCCGAGGATCATATTCATCGCGGTTGTTTTGCCGGCGCCATTGACCCCAAGCAGGCCGAGGATTTCACCATGTGGGAGGTCGAAAGAAATCCGGTCGAGCGCGGTGAAATCTCCAAACTTTTTTGTCAGTTCGTGAACCTGCAAAACGGGAGTGGTGTGAGTCGCGTCGGGCATATGGGAATCGGGTGACATAACAAATACCGCATCAAGCGTCAGGGGTGGGAGTTGGTTCCGGTGTAGGAGGGGGGGTAGGTTCAGTCGTTGGCGGAGGTGTGGAAGCAGGTGCTTCTGTAGTCGCACCTTTTTGAATCCATTTAAATGAACTGGAACTGTCGCCGGTTGGGACTTCGATCCATTCGCCGTTGAAAGCACGTTTATTCCAGAGCTCCGAATGTTCTTTCTGGACCACTTCGAGCGATTTTTTTTCCTGTTGTGCGAGAGCGGACATCAATTCGAGGCGATCTTTATTTTCTGCTTCGACGACCGACTCGACATACGTCCCGTATTCGGCGGGAGGTTTTTCGAGGATTGTGAGAAGCCCGAGGTGGTTTTCGCCGATGATGCGGGAATTTTTGAAAAGCTGGATATCGCCCATGCGGTTACGACGGCGTTTTTCCAGTTCGAGATTTTCATTGAGCATTTCTGTGGAAGTGGGCTGTGCATTTGCGGAATCGGAATGCTGGTACACATCGAGGCGGACATTGATATCGACCTTGACCGGGTCGGGGGTAGAGAGTCGGACAGGCGGGAGGCTGCATGCCGGAAGGAACGCGAGAGTTGTGATAAACAGGCAGATCGTGCGAGGTGTCATCATGGTGAATAAGTAAGCTGTTAGGGTGCAGCGGGCTTCAATTTAAATTGATTTTCCCACAAGCTGGGCGCATGGGAGGTGGACAGGGTTGTATCGTGGACAAAGACCTCAAATCGACGGGAACCATAGGGCCCAGCCAGCTCCAGTTCCAGCGTTCCATTTTTTTCAATAAACCAGAAAGAAGCGTTAGCAGAATCATATTGAAAATCACGCAGCGTTTCAAGACCAATACGCGTGAGATCCTGCTTCAACGGGGTGTAATCCGCCGGGATATTGGCAATGAGATCATTCAATTTCTGAATTTCCATGGTGCCGGGCTGCGTGGTCGTCATGGAACCCATAAGACGGTCGATAATTTTAGAAGTCGCGTTGATTTCCAGTTTAAAATTGGCTGGACTGGTCATGGAGAAATTTTCGGGAGCGAGGATGGAGGTGACCTGGTCGAGGTTAATTTTTGTCCCCGAAACCCATCCGATCCAGGGGAATTGATCCTGGAAAAGAAATGTGAACCCACCGTTGATATACCCGGCGTAACATTCTCCCCCGAATTCGCCGTGGATGCCCGTTTTATCATAGGTGACACTAATCCATGGGGACTGACTGGTAAACTGGCGCCACTTGATTTGGGTGGAGGTGAGGGTATTGACGAGGTTATTGGCGTTCGTACTCGGTGGGAGGCCGAATTTGATATCCCCGCTAAGGCGCTGGATGGCGAGCTGATAGGCTTCGAACTGGTAATCGGTGGGAGGGACTTCGATATCGAGCTGGAGCCGGAGGTCGCTGAGGTTTTCAAATGACAGATTTTCGGCATAACTGCGAAAACGGATGGGAAGAGAAACTTTTTGGGAACCGGCATCTGCAATCGCAAGTTCTCCCTGGCGGATCAAAAGACGGTCGAGCGACCAGTTGGAAGACGTTTTTTCGGGAGAAATGGCATCCGCTGTCGTGTCGGCTGAGGAAGTGGCAGGCGTTTCTGCAGTTGCGGTCCGGAGGTTATCAAAATACCAGAAAAGATCTTTTCCTATATAAATTTTGGGCTGATGGATTTGAATCGACTGAAGCTGTTGCCGGAGTAGCCCCTGGACGCTGAAATCGATCCGCACCTGCCCCAGCGTTAATACCGGGATAAAGGGATCAAGCGGAGAACGAATGGTGAGATCATGAATCAAAATGGATTCTGTCTTGGTGTTGACAATATCCGGGTTGAGCGTGAGTGCAAAATATTCGAGATGCGTGGCAACCTGGAAACTGATATCCGGGATGTCCGTCCCGAGGTCTTCCAGGAAAATTCGCGACGGTTCAAGTGTCAGGTCGATGATTTTCCAGGGATTGTCAGGAGCGGCCGGAGAAGAAGGAGTCGGTTCTGGTGAGTTGGCAGCGGCGGGCGAAGCGGGATCTGTCATGGCCGTTTTTTCAGCAGGAGCACCAAGGAAAGAGCGAAATTCCTGATTTACATAGAGCGCGGCATTTTTAACGGTGACGGCATTGATGAGCTGTTTCTGCAGGTTTTCAAACGAGAACGAGAGGAGCGCTTCTTCGATAGTGAGAAAGGGGGAGTGCGGAGCATAAGGGGGAGAAATGGAGAGGGATTCTGCGCGGAAAGAATGCACGGTTTTCGCCGCTTCGCTGTCGGGCGGCGGGTTCAGGGAGAAATTTTCCCATGCAGAAGAAAATTTGAACTGAATGAGTGGGACCTGTGGGCCAAAATCGTGAAGAAAAAGGTCGCCATTGGAAATAATGAGTTCGTCAATGACCCACGGAGCCGGGGCCGCAGTGGGAGCTTGAGGGGAGGAGGTGGGATCGGGCGTTGGGGAGGAGGTCTCCGGCGCAGGGGTTTGCGGGGAAAATTTTGCGATCAATTCCGGGGTGATATGCAGGATGGGGGATTCGATGACGAGTTTTTTGATATGGTTTTGCTGAAGAGAGCGGATATTG
>CAKUMP010000063.1 GCA_934667795.1 uncultured Chthoniobacterales bacterium
GGACATAAATTTATTTTTGTTTGGTTAAATTTCTATTCTGTCATGAAGGATCATGAGAGAAAAATGATTTCTTTCGGAGACGTTCCAGAATCAGCAACAGTTTCTGCCAGCCGATCGCAAGCGATTCCGGATCCAGATACTCCGAACGGCGATGATAATCTCCCCCATGCGCAATTCCAATACAGACCGCCGGAATGCCGGCTCCCAAAAAGGCATTGGCATTGGTGCTTAATGGAAGGAAACTGGAGTCCAGCCCAAGCTCCTGATTGATGTCGTACAATTCCTGTACCAGCGGGTGGGTTTCGGAAATCGATCCGGCCGGGCGATGTCCGAGGTCTTCAATCGCCATACTCAAATCCTGTATCGATGAAAACTCCTGTATCGTTTGTTGAAAATGCTGCGTTGCCTTTTCGAGGTCACCTGCATCTACCGCGCGAAGGTCCACCAGGAACTCGCAGTTTTCTGCCAGCGCATTGATGCTGGTTCCACCGGAAATTTTTCCAATGTTGCAAGTTACCTTGGATGGTGTCCATGGATAGTGCAGAAGTTTTTGAATGATCTGCGACGCAATATGAATGGCTTGAGTCGCACCGGCATCATTCCAGCTATGCCCGCCTTTTGCGTTTACCTCGACGCGGTACCGCTGGCTCCCCACCGCGACATGGCAAAGCAACGGCAGGTCCAGATCCAGAATAATGGCACCCCCACCTTCCAGACGCGTTTTCCATGTTTCCACCAGATGACGCACGCCCAATAAATTCCCCTGACCTTCTTCTCCCACCGTCCAGCTCAACAGTACCGGCAAGCTTCCTCCCTCGTCCCGGATTTTTTTTGCAAAATGCATCAGCATCGCGCACGCCACCGTATTGTCAAAAATCCCAGGTGCATACAACCGCCCGTCCCGTTCCTCCACCTCCAATGTCGCATCATCAAACACCGTATCCACATGCGCATCCACCACCATCAAAGGCTCCGCCCCATTCGAAAAATCGACCAGCAAATTTCCAACCTCATCCTGCACCACCGAAACTTTTGCCTCCTGCTCCAGCCAGTTTTTAATAAATGCCAAACGGGTAAACTCTTTTCCTGTCGGAGATCCAATGCGCGTCAATTCACAGGTAAGTGCAACCAATGATGTCAGGTCTGAAGATGCTGTCATGAAAAAATGTCTAATCTCTCTTTCTGCAAAAATAATTATTTTAAACTAATCGGACGATATTCCGGATAGCGTGAACGCAAGGAATTCAATACGCGATCTGCTTCTTCTGTATTATTTGCAGAGCGTAATGCCAGCACTGCTTTATCCAATGCGACGGCTCCAATTTCTTCACTCGTATAAATGATCGCAATCCGCTGAAACTCTTTTGCGGCTTCTTCATATTCATTTTGTTTCAGCAAAATTTCTGCCATGAGCATTCGCGCCGCAGCATTCAACTTCCCTTCCGGCTGCATCCGCAAGGAACGATTCACCGCATCTTCCGCTTTCTCCAGATTCCCGGCTTTTAATTCCGACTCCGCCAGCAGGTTCAACGCTGTCGCCTGCTTGACTGGATCATTCGTGGTCAGTTCCAGATATTTTTCGAGCGTGCCCGGCACCTGGTCGTATTGTTCCAATGCGAGTTTAGCCTGTGCTAATTTGTACCAGGCCTCCGGAGAAGGAGGAGCCGGGTTTTCGCGTTCCAAGAGGTGGGTCAAATAAGTATCCACCCTGGTGTAATCGCCTTGGGTATAAAGTTCTGAGCTTAACCATTCCAGGATATTTTCCGGAACGAGTTGCTGACGTTCTTTTGTTAAATAATCATCCACATACGCCTGTGTTTTTTTGCTGTCATCAAGCGAGTAATTTGCCCAGATGAGACGGATTGTAGCTTTTTCATAATATTCGCCGGCATCTTTTTCGCGGGCTTTTTCGAGATGCGGGATTGCGGCGGCATACGCTTTTTCTTCGAACTGGCTGACACCGATAGAATAATGAGCCTGTGCTGCCCGGGAAGATTCCGGATAATCTTTCAGCAACAATTCCAGCGTTGCGATCATTTCTTTATCATTCGAGCGTTCGCTCATGATCACACTTTTATGCAGGAGTGCCGTTTCGCGATCGGGAGAGTCCGGATATTTTTCAATCAATGCATTGTAATCCAAAAGTGCAGCGTCCAGGTTTCCACTTTTCAAATTCGCCTGCCCGCGCCGGGCCAGCACATTGGACGCCAAATTACTTTTCGGAAACTGGTCCATAAACTCGGTGTATGCGGCCACTGCAGGCAAATAATTTTCAAGCTGGGTATAACAATAGCCGAGTTTAAAGAGGACATTTTCCTGACGGACTTCCGAATGGGTCATTTTCCGAAGTTCTTCATACACAGGAATTGCCAGGGTATAATCTTTGTTTTTAAAATACGTTTCTGCCTGGATCAATTTCACATGTCCGAAAAAGTTCCCTTCCGGGTAGCGCATGAAATAGTGTTGAATTTCCTGTTGAAGGCTTGGGTCATCGGTGTTCGACAGGGAAGCAATTTTTTCATACCGTGCTTCTTCGACAAAGATGGAATTGGGAAATTCCTGTTCCAGTTGGCTAAAAAGCGCGCGTGCTTCCTGGTGTTTATCCAGTTTCCGATACGCTTTCCCTGCCATCACCATAATTTCCGGGCGAAATTCTTCGGAAAAACCGTCCGGATTCTGCAGATAGGTATCGACCACAAGTTGAAAATTCCCACGACTATTTGCGAGGCGTAAAGATGCCACCTGCGCGCGGACTTTTGCGGGGGAGTCGCTATCGATTGCCAATGCCTTTTGCAAATATTCCTGTGCGATATCCAGATTACCTAATTTGCTTGCAGTAATTCCGGCTTCGACTGCTGCGTCGATCTGGATTTCCTTATCCGTGGAAGTATCGGTCAAGAGGCGGTAATAACGCAACGCATCTTCTTCTCTTCCGGTTTTTCTGGAAATTCTGGCTAATGCCAGGCGTGCACGATCCAGGTACGGATTATTTTCCACATCCGCTTCTACCACCTGGCGGTACACGAGCCGGGCGGATTCTTCTCTTCCCAATTCCCGTAAACATTCTGCCTGGAAATACGACGCCTGCAAAGACAACTGAGGGTCTTTGCTGCTTCTTGCGGCTTTTTCAAAAAACTCTGCTGCGGAGCGATAATTCCCCTGCTGAATCATAAACGTCGCCATCCGATACGATGCCGGCGCCAGGTAATCCCCACTGTTGAATTGCGAAAGCAATCGGCGATACGTCGCTTCCGCTTTCGTGGAATTCTCCGATAAACGGTATGCTTCCGCTAAATAATATAATGCCGCATCCCGATGCTTCGTCGTCGGGAACTGATACAGTAACTGTTCGTATTCCTCAATCGCCAGGGCATAGGATTTTTGATTAAAAAAACGATTTGCAATCCGGAACCTGGTTTCGTCGCGAGAAAACTCTCCCTCTTCCGGCGAAGCTCCGGCCGTTTCATGAGGATGCGTGGGAACAGATGAAGACTCGGTGATCTGTGGTTCAAGACGTGGATCCGCAGTGGGGTGGGCGCTTGGAGAGGATGCGGGAGACACGGTGGGGCTGGTCCGCGGATCTTGAGAAATGATGGGCGGGAAAGCGGGCGTGGGAGTGCCGGAAGCCGAAGAAGGTGGCGTCGAAGCCGCTGTTGGGACAGGAGAAACATCTGTACTGCGGGTATCCGGCAGCGGAGTGGTGCCCGGTAGAGGCGTCGCTACGGGCAACGGAGTTGCCACCGGAACCGGGGACGTTTGGGCGGGCGGCTGTGCCGGCGTTTGGGTGGGCGTTTGAAATGGGGTTGGGAGAGCCACAGGCGGTTGTGGTGGCAGTGGTTGTACAGGAGATGCCTGCTGCCGGGGGGGTGGGGTTCCTGTGCGCACGTCCCCTGGTGCGGGAGAATATTGCTGACGCGGATCAACCGGGAGCGCGCGCGGTGCCACATAACCGGGAGCCGGAGGCGCCGGAGCAGGTGGAGGTGGGGACACGGGTTGTGCAGGCGTCACTGGAATTGCGCGAGGAATCTGCGTGGGTTGTGGTTCTGGCGCCTCAAAAGGCGTTGGAACTGGCGCCTGCGCATGGGTCACCGTCAAAAACACGCATGTTTGTGAAGCAAAAATTCCTGTGATTACTAAATTACGTATTCCAGCCATTGTAAGATCAAATTTTATAACCGGCTGCCTGAAGATAAATAAAGAATAATCAGAATTTATTCTGACGGTTTATTGGTGGCAAACACCACATTCCAGATATTTGCTTTATGGCAGACATCCAGAACCTTCACAATTTCCTCGTAAGGTACTTCATGATGCCCCCGCAAAACAACAGCCTGATTCGGATATAACTTAGCAAGTTCCGTCAGCATTACCAGCAGTTCATCCACCGATTTTGTCTGGCGATTGATGATAATCGCTCCCTCGGCATCCACATTAATGATCAACTGACCGATTTCCCGGCGGTTTTCTTGCCCCTGTTCTGCCATGGGGACAATAATTTCCAGTTCGGTTTCTTTTTCTAGGTCGGAATAATGCCAGGAAACAATAAAGAAAATCAGCAACAGAAAGACCACATCCACCATCGGGGCCATCTGAAAGCCTGCGGGTCCGGGTACATTATTGCTGCGAAATCTCATAATTGTTTTTCCAAGCTCTGAAGTCGTTGATGGCTTTGATGGCGCTTTTTAAAAAGAATCATCCTTTAAGTCGTTTTGTCCTTCAGAACGAAGCGTGGGGCGGATGTTATGATAATGGATTGATAAAATTGCCAGAAGTTCCGTGGAGGCCATTTCCAGTTCTGCAATGAGTTTTTGCGATTTACTCCGGAAATGGGAGTATGCGAAAAGACAAATGATACTGATCACAAGCCCTGCACCTGTTGTCACCAGTGCTTTGGATACCGCATCCCCCAGTGCAAGCCCACGACTGGCGGTCATATCATTTGCCAGCAAGGCAAACGACTCAATCATCCCCACAACCGTTCCCAATAACCCCAGCATCGGAGCAATCGCCGCAAAATCCGCCAATAACGTCACTCGTTGATTCAAAGCCGACGCATGATGCGCCCCCCGGGTTTCTGCCACTTCTTTAATCGCTTCAAAACTCGCCTCTCGGTGGGTCGAAGCAAAGTCCAGCATCACCTTCGCTACATCTGCCACGGCCTCCCGGTGCCGGTTCGCAATGGCAACCAGCCCCAGCAAATCCCCTTTTTTAATCCGGTGACTCGCCGTTTCCATAAAATCATCCGTTACAATCGCCCGTTTCGTCAGCGTAAAAAAGAAAATGAGAATCAGACAACTGGCAATCACAGACAGGATCCCTAAAAACCCCATCGTGATCCCTCCTGCCTGAAGCAGTTCCAACAAAGTCGGCTTCTGGGTGGGCGCAAGTTCCGTAGTAGTTTGTGCCAGCCCGGACCCCATGGTCAGTGCAAGCATCGATATGGTAAGTCGAAATTTCATGACGGTCTGCTTTATATAAACTCGAACGGCTACGAACGCAAGAAAAGGAATTGAATTTAGGAGTGCGGGGACATGTCCTACCCGTTACCCACATTTTCTCATTTCAAAATCGGCGTTTATGTACCGATCGATCCTCCTGTTTTTTGTAATTTTGCATAGGGGGTGATATCACGATGTTTATGGCTTTGTATTTGCGCTTTTTTTAAATCGTGATTGACCTGAAGGTTCATCCAGAATTTAGCGGTCGTACCAAGGTAAGTGCTGAGGCGGAGTGCCATGTCCGGCGTAATGGCACGAGTTCCTGCCAGGATTTGACCGATAGCAGTTGCACTTGTTTCGATGTCTTTTGCCAGGCGATAAGGGGTAAGGTTTAATGGAACAAGGAATTCCTCTTTCAGAACTTCCCCAGGTGTTATTAAAGGAAGCCGTTTTTCTTTTTTTGTATTCATCGTTCGTTTTTTATGTGTGGGAGTATCAGTGATAATCTATAACCTCGACATTTGTTGGACCTTTTGAAATCCATTGGAAACAGATTCTCCATTGAGTATTAACTCTTATACTATACCAGCCTTTTCGGTTTCCTTTTAATGCTTCAAGTCTATTCCCCGGTGGTACTCGTAAATCTTCCAGTGTTTCGGCTGCATCCATCATTGCCAGTTTACGTGCAATTATGTGTTGAAGGTTTATAGGTAATTTGTGGGAGACAAGTCCTTTGGCAATTTTGTGGGTTTCTTTGCAGGAAAAACTTTGAATCATTTACTTGATAGTAACGTGTTGCGTTATTATTGTAAAGCGTTATTATTTCTGAAATTCAAATAGAAGATGTTCAGCCGAACGTCTCTCTCGCAAAAAATCTTCTGCGCTTTTCTGCGAGTTCAGTGGCTAATCCAGACCTTCTTCTTTTTAAACAGATGCTTAATTTGAAATGAAAGATGTGGGTAACAGGCAGGACATGTCACCGCTTTGAACCGAACAATAGGTGAGTTGCCATAAACAAAAAATTTTCGTACGTCCAATTCGATGTGATCCAAAGCGGCGGAAACCGCCGCACTCCAAAGTCGCCGTCGGCCAACGTGCCGGGAGCACCGGCCCCCCAGGGAATACTTGAAACTCTGTGCAAGAGCAGGCAAAGTAAGAAGATGCGACGATTCCAAACGATTCCCATCCTGAGCGCAATTCTTGTTATGATTTCAGGACTGACAATAAACGAAACAAGAGGCAACGAAACGCGTGTGAATATTTCAGCAGCGGCACTTAAAGAAACAGGAACACGAATCTGGAAAAATGAATGCGCCGGCACTCTGGAAGGACTCACATCCTGGAACACAGGCGAAGATTTTCCTTCTTTAGGAATCGGGCATTTTATCTGGTATCCCACCGGAAAAAGTGGACGTTTTGAAGAAAGTTTCCCCGGATTGATCAATTTTTTGCAAAAGCACCGGGTGAAAATCCCGAACTGGCTTGCACAAGCCAAAGGTGCGCCATGGCCGACGCGGGAAGTCTTTCTGCAAAGCCAGAACACGGCGCAGATGCGGGAGTTACGTCAGTTATTAGCAAATACGGTCGATCTGCAGACCCTTTATATCGTGGAACGCTTGCAAGCCGCCCTGCCTGAAATGAAAAAAGAAGCGCCGCGCGGGCGAGCCAATCATGTGGAGCAGCAATTTCGGCGTCTGGCAGCCACTCCGCAGGGGATGTATTGTCTGATCGATTATGTGAACTTCAAAGGAGAAGGCACATCCCCCACCGAACGTTACCGAGGGGAGGGCTGGGGGCTTTTACAGGTTTTGAATGGAATGCCCGGCAATACTGCGTCCGCCACATCCGAGTTTTCTGCCTCCGCAGCCGCTGTCCTGACCCGGCGCGTTCAAAATTCTCCTTCCGAACGAAATGAAAAACGCTGGCTCCAGGGCTGGCTCAACCGTACCAAAACCTATCGTTGACAGGAGCCGCATCATGATCCAATCCCCCCTCTTAAATCCTGCCGGAAGTTTTATCCACGGAAAATGGCAAACCGATGGGAACAAACGTTTTGAAGTCATCAATCCCGCCAATGGAAACGTCCTGGCGTCATTACCCGATGTCGGCCACGCCGGTGCGCAACTCGCCGCAGAGTCCGCCGCTGCCGTGATGCGGACACATCCA
The DNA here is from genome assembly GCA_934667795.1 of uncultured Chthoniobacterales bacterium. Lineage (GTDB taxonomy): Bacteria > Verrucomicrobiota > Verrucomicrobiia > Chthoniobacterales > CAKUMP01 > CAKUMP01. The sequence goes on from CAKUMP010000063.1 coordinate 7,605, forward strand.
ATGTCGATGGAGGCTCGCCGACAACATTTGGAAATCATCACCGCAGGATTAACGCAGGAACGGGAAGCGCTGGCACAAATCATCACCGCCGAACAGGGGAAACCTCTGGAAGAAGCACGCGGCGAAGTCGATTACGCCCGCGGATTTTTCGAATATGCCGCCGCACATTTAGACCAGCTTGCGCCACGCATAGATAAAAAAACGGTCCGAGATTGCCACTGGCAAGTACATTTTCGTCCGGCAGGCGTCGTTGCACTCATCACTCCCTGGAATTTTCCGTTGGCAATGCTGGCGAAAAAGCTCGCGACTGCGATTGCCGCCGGTTGCGCAGTGGTCGTCAAACCTTCTTCCTCCACCCCCTTAACCACCATCGCGCTGTGGAACCTGTTTATCCACAAAACCACCCGGCCGGATTTTTTCCAGCTCGTTCTCGGAAGTGCGTCGGAAATCAGCCGGGCATTGCTGGAACACCCGGAAGTCCGGGTCATCAGTTTCACCGGATCCACAGCCATCGGCAAAAAATTGATCTCCGGCAGTGCGTCCGGTGTCAAGCGTCTGACCCTGGAACTGGGCGGCAACGCGCCCTTTATCGTTCTTGAAGATGCGGATCCGGATGCCGCAGTCGCAGGATTAATCGCCAGTAAATTTCGTTGTGCAGGCCAGACATGCGTTTGTGCAAACCGGGTTTTCGTCCATGAAAAAATTGCCGAAACATTTTTAAAAAAACTGGAGCTGGCAATGGCGCGGCTTCGTGTGGGGCCGGGCGATGAAGAAGGTGTCACGATTGGCCCCTTGATTCATGCGGACGCCTGGAACGATGTGCATGAACTGGTCGAAGACGCTGTTGCCAAAGGCGCGGAATTACGCATGGGCGCCCAGCAGCAACCGCCCACCCATTCCTGGGGAGCATTTTATGCACCGACACTCCTGAGCAATGTTTCTCCCGATGCTCGAATTTCCCAGGAAGAAATTTTCGGTCCTGTCGTTGCGATACAAACATTTGTCAATGTTTCCGACGTCATTACGTCCGCCAATGACACCCCCTACGGTCTTGCTGCATACATTTATTCTCAAAACAAACCACTTGCAGAAGAAATCGCCGGACAACTCCACTTTGGACATATCGCCATCAATTCCGGTACGGGGCCCGCTCCACAATACCCATTTGGCGGGATGAAACAATCCGGATACGGACGCGAAGGCGGCAAAGAAGGGTTATTTGAATTTATTGAAATCCAGGCGGTTGCATCCGCAGAAATCGCAGAAAAATAATACGAAATTTTTCTCTATACTTTTCCGCGCAGACGTTTAATTTCGCTGCGATGTTTTTTATGAGCAAGAATTTTTTCCTTCAACCCGCGTGGGCGTTTACGGGTGGCGCGTTTTTGTTTTTCAATCGCCTGATGGCGTTCCATGTGCAGTTTTCGTCGTTTTTCCTCCAGCATATCAATCAACCGTTGCCATGCATTCCGGCGGTTTTCCCACTGCGAACGGGAATCCTGCGCCGTAAGACGAATGTTCGCTTTACGACAATTCAAACTCACTGCTGTTGAGGTTTTATTCACATGCTGTCCGCCCGGTCCAGTCGCACGCCCAAACGATTCCTGCACGTCCTCAGGAAAAATCCCAAACCTCTCCAGCCGCTTATAAATTTCCGCTTCCACATTTCTCACACTAAAATAATAATTGCAGATAGAACAGATTTTTTCAGGAAAAGCAGAAATCATTTGAATAATCATTTGAATCTGCGACAAGTCCATGACTAAATAAAATAGATATGAAACTGACGTCATCCGAAACAGTCACAACAATGGGAGAAATCTGGGATACGATTTCTCATGGAGAATTAGATCTTACCGTTCAGCGGCTGGGTGCGGAACCTGTCAGTTTACGTCGTAATACACGCGACGGCTCTGTGGGGTACCTGTATCGCGACGGCGATATGTCCGATGCTATTTCCGGCTGGCAAAACCGTTGCACCCTGATGGGGTACCACGTCCAGCGGCTGGTCAATGAAAAATCCGATTACGAAGGCGATATGATTTCCAGTGGAACCCATGGGTTCCTGCGTCATCACCGGTTTGGTGCACCCACCAAGTTGAAAAATGGCCTGGAATATTCGATTCAGCCCGACGAAATCCCTTCCTATTCTTATCCGCGCAAGGTCAGTGCGCGTATTCGTTACCTGCTGCTCGAAGAATCATTTCGTTTCGAAATTGAATTACAAAACGAAGAAAAAGACCGCCCCGCGCATGTCAGCTTTGGTTGGCACCCGGGATTCCACGTCGGCTCACTCACCGAATGCGGTGTCCTCCTGCCGGAATGCATGCTCACACGCATCCTCGCTCCCAATAATTTTCTTTCCGGTGAAACTGCCACCCTGGACCACCCGGGCGGGTTGCTTCGCTTCCCACCAAAAGAACTTCCAAATTCCTATATCTTCGACCTGCGCGATTCCGAACTCGAAACAATCACAATTTGTGACATCGCGGGCAGTCGCCGCATCACGATGAGTCTGGAAGAAGTGCCATTCCTGACAATCTGGAGTGATGGAGGGAAATTTCTCTGTGTAGAACCCTGCTGGGGCATCGCGGATCACCACAAACAACGCCCATTCCAGGACAAACTCGGCATGGAAACCATCGCCCCAGGCGAATCCCTCATCCGCGGCATCACCCTCACTCCCGAAAACACCAATTTCTAGACTTAATCCATAAACGTATCTTCATGACTATAAGGA
>CAKUMP010000064.1 GCA_934667795.1 uncultured Chthoniobacterales bacterium
GGAGGAAGTATCGGTGGTGGAGGATTGGTGGAGGGAGACCTGACGCTGGATGAAGGCGCGTTCTGGACATTTGATCTGGCATCCACCTTAACGGTGACGGGCAGTGTTTTTCTGGATTCGACTTTCGGCGTTGAAAGCCTTCTTGGACTGAACGAGGAGACTGCTATCGGGGTCTATACCTTGATCGATGGAACCGCAACCGATTTTTCTCAGCTTTTTATACAAAACTGGGGGATCGGGAATGCCTATCTGCTTGGAGAAAATAAATGGGCATATTTTGATCAAGGCAGTTTGCAATTGCATGTGGCCGCTGTGCCGGAACCCAGCTTATGGATGCTCTTTCTGGGGGCTGGTGGGTTTATCTATTTTTATTCCAGCCGACGCCCAGTCAGAAAAGAGGTCTTTCGCGCAAAGCATGCGAAGGTCGCAAAGGGGGGGGGAACCACGAATGGACCCAAATACACACGAATGTTGGTAGGTCGTATCGACACGCCCTAATCCTCCGGGCGTTCGCCGGCCGGGCACATTTTGACCAGGCGGGGATCGAATCTTCCGAGGACATCCACAAGGTCGGTTTGGGCTGCCATGACGGAATGGATGTCTTTATAAACGCCAGGAACTTCATCGAGTCCGGCGGAAAGAAGTTCCACGTTTCGTTCGGTAAGCAGTTTTTTTGTTGCGCTCCAGGTGAAGTTTTTTGCTGCCTGTGTACGACTCATCACGCGTCCTGCACCATGAGCCGCGGAACAGAGAGACTCCGGATTTCCTTTTCCCCGGACTACAAATCCGGGTGTTGCCATGGAACCGGGAATGATTCCGAGCACTCCTGCCCCGGCAGGGGTGGCACCTTTACGGTGCACAATCACTTCACGTTCTTCCCCATTTATCACATGGCGTTCCTTCCAGGCGAAGTTATGATGGTTTTCAATATCCAAAATAACCGGTTCCCCGAATGCTTTCGCAATATGTTTATGAATGACATGATGGTTTGCTGCGGCATAACGTCCCATCAAGTTCATGGCTGCCCAGTATTCTTGTCCGTCGGCTTCATCAAGAGAGAGGCAGGCAAGATGACGCAGTGCTTGAGGCAGATTGTTATGCTGCTCCATTGCGCGTTTTGAATATTCAGAACAAATTTGTGCTCCTGTTCCACGCGAACCGGAGTGGCTTAAAAGTCCGACGTATTTTCCCGGAGGAATTCCGAGATCCTCCGTCGTGACCGTGAACACTCCGAACTCCACAAAATGGTTTCCACTTCCACTCGTTCCCAACTGTGCCCATGCTTTTTCACGTAAACGACGGGTAAGGGGAGTGATCGACCAGTCTTCGTCCAGCACATCGTGCATACGACGGTCTTTGAAGCTTGAGCCCAGCCCGAAGCGGGTTTCGTTTTCCAGAATATTTTTCAAACGATCACGTTGTCCGGCAATGATGCCGGGTTTGCAATCATACACCGTCAATTTCATGCGGCATGCAATATCCACGCCGACCGCATAGGGGATAACCACATTCTCTGTTGCCAGAACTCCACCAATGGGCAGCCCGTATCCCAGATGTGCATCAGGCATCAAAGCACCTGCCACTGCAACGGGTAATTCAGAAGCATTAACCATTTGTTTGATGGATGTTGGTTCGAGATCCTCACCCCATTGTTTCCAGGGAGCTGGAGTTTTACGTGGGACAAAAGGTGGCTTTGCCAGGGCATGGGCAAGTTTTCCGGCATCCGGATACGATAAAAAATCTTTTGGGTTGGCAAGAATCGTTTTGAACGTTTCTTCAACCTCTTCCCGATCCAGTCCCTGTGCAAAGAGGCGGGACATGTGCGACCTGGCATGTCTGAGTGCGTCTCCTTCCGGGATTCCTAATTGAATTAAATCTTTCAAGTTCATATTGTTTAAAAATGAAAATGGTTTTCCTGCTGACAAGGGGGATTGCTGGGGCTTTTGTTTCGGGTGAGTGGTTTATAAAAAGGTGGGTCGTGTGACAGCTTCCGGCGCGGGAAGCAAACAAGCAGAAAGAGGTTTGCAAATTAACACTTGAACCTTGCGGTTTGAATCATTGCAGTATGCGTTTTGACAATCAGCATCCGCATCGATACAGGAGAGTGTTTTGAAGCACTCCATTATGTTTTGATTGTTTGAACTTTACGGCTTTTCACTGCCACACGCCCAAATTTATGAGGGCAAATTAATCCTGGTTACATGGTTGAACTCGTCGAGTTGATCCTGAAGCTCCGCAATCTCGTTTTCCAATTCTGAAATGAGAGCGTCCACATCTGCTTTCTTGATCTGTGCAATGTATTCCACTTTATAAACAGGTTCTGTATAACCGCCACCTTCTTTAAAAACACCATGACGGACATTGAGATTTTTAAGAGTGCTTACCAGCCCTTTCAGTTCCGCAAGACGGAATATCCTGGCATATTGATCCACGTTGGCAGAAGCGATGGCGGCTTTCACCTCCACAAGCTGTTGGATTTTACTCCGCACATCTGTCAATACTTCCGCCGTATCGTAATCAAAGGGAACAGTGGCCTCACGAGAGTTCTGTTCCTTCAAACGTTCTTTCAGTTCTGCCAACTCTCCAGCGAGCTGGTTTTTAAATTTTAATGCTTTGGTAAGTTTCATTCTTTTATCCTTATTGAATTTTAATAAATTTTAATGATATGGAAAAATTTCTTTTTTTATGCCATTACTCCGTAGAAAAAGAAGCTATAGGTGCCAGGGAATAATATCCTGTTTTATAGCAGGTTTTGTAAAAAGACGTAACAGGAGGATTTTGTTGTGGGAAATCTGTTGTTACGTGTGATTCGTATCATTCGTACGGCTCATACGACTCATAGGACTCATAGGACTCATAGGACCCGTTCAAGTCGACCATTCACCTGCCCGATTTAGTACAATTATTGTACAGTGGCTTTTTTATATGTGTCGTTATGAAGGCGGTTCAAATGAAAATTTGTAAATGCAATTCCTCGGGCATCGTACATAAAGGTACAGCCAACGCACGCGGATACTTGCATTCGCGTCATTTGGTTGCGGGAATATGAAGATTCTGAAGAATTGGGTTTCATTTTCTTTGAAGGTAAAGGACATAATATAGGGGAGGTTCGGAAGAGTCAATATATATTTTTGTTTTTTTAAAAACAAAATATAGAAAAGATGCTCTTTACTAATAAGAATCCATATGGAATCAAGCACTGGCAGTTTTATGCTTTTAAAAAGCAGGATATTGCTAATGCTGTATTGGAGTTTTAAGCTGAGGAGAAAAGATGATGGATGAGGATCGGATAATACAAACAGTGCATGAAGTCTATGCTTTGCCTGGGTTACGGGAAGGGCAGCGGGAGTTGATGGAATGGATATTGAAAGGGGAATCGGCGATGGGAATATTTCCGACCGGGGGAGGAAAAAGTTTATGTTATCAAGTGCCAGCGGTGCTTTTACCGGGAAAGACATTGGTTGTCTCGCCATTGATCAGCCTGATGGAAGACCAGATCGGGCGGTTGCGTGCAGTGGGTGTAGGGGCGGAGAGGGTTGGAGGAAAGGAAAGCGGGGAAACAAAGGAAGACGAAAACGAGGTGAAAGTTTATTTTACTTCCCCGGAAAGTCTGGTGCGTGTGCTCGAGGGTGGGGGAGGACACCATAAGGAATCGGGCACGGTGAAATGGAAATGGTCAGACATTTCCTTGCTGGTAGTCGATGAAGCGCATTGTATCTCGCAATGGGGGCATCATTTTCGTCCGGATTTTTTGCGACTATGGCAGCTGGTGCGTCGAAAGTTGCGTGGGGTTCCGGTGCTGGCATTGACGGCAACCGCAACACGTAAAGTGGAGCAGGAGTTAAGAAAAGTTTTGAAAATTCGAAAAGATCGCGTGCTTCGTCTGCCGGCACGGCGAGAAAATTTACAATTGGAATTGTGTCCGATACCGCAAAAGGATCGGGATGCCTGGCTTTTGACAGCGTTACAAAAGGAGTCAGGTGCGACGTTGGTCTATGCGACGTTGCAACGAACAGTGGATCGTCTGGTTGCATTTTTACAAAAGGAAGGGATAGCGGCGCGTGGTTATCATGCCGGATTGCCGGATTCCATGCGAACCGCGACGCTGGAAGGATTTTTAGATGGAAAAATAAGGATCATTATTGCGACAATTGCTTTTGGGATGGGAGTGGATAAAGCAGATATTCGACGCGTGATTCATTATAATCTGCCCGCGTCACCAGAAGCTTATCTCCAGGAAGCCGGACGCGCCGGACGTGATGGCAAACCGGCAGTTTGTACGTTGCTCGGAACCGAACGGGATCGAGTTCTGCTGGAAAATTTTGCTGCAAGTGAGGCGTTACAGCCGATGTTGTTGCAAAAGCTGTCGGCCTGGGTCGCAGGACACTTGCAGTGGCTGGCACTTCCGCATTATCAGAAATCGATTGATTTTGATTTTTCAGAAGGTGGCTTGCTGACGCTGTTACAGGTGCTGGAGCAGGAAAAAATTTTGCAATTGGAATACCGTGGACCGGAATTTGTTGAAGTGCAGGGAAAATGGTCGGAAGAAGAATTTCGGGACATGTTTTCCGCGACCCCACAGCGTACGGTCATGGCGCGGCTGGGAGAAGCAAAGAGGAGAGGCAATCGGCTGCGTTACCATTTAGGCGAGATATTTTCAGATCGCCGAGCGGTACGGGATTTTGAACGCTGGAAAGCAGAATTGCTGGGCTACCAGACCGCTGGAGAATGGAATGTCCGTTTTAGTGGAAAAATTTCCTGCTATCGGGTTCTGAAACAGGTAGGACGTCAGGAACTGGAGCAGATCTGGAAAGACTTCTATGCGGTTGTGGAAGAGGCAGGGAAAGAACGTCGTCAGGAAATTGAAAACTGGTTGAATTTGCGCGAATGCTGGGTCCAGCGCATCGCAAAATACCTGGGCGAGCCACCAAGCGAAGCCTGCGGACAATGCTCCGTTTGTCAGGGGACTCCACCGATCTCTCAGGATCCGATCCCCGAAATATCCTTGGATGACCTGAAAATTATTCAGGAAGTAAAACAGGAAAAACTCCCGGAACTCCAGTCCCCCGGAGCCCTCGCACGATTCCTCACCGGCTCCCTCTCCCCCAGAGCCAAAAAAGCGAGACTCTACCTCCACCCCCGATACGCTGCCCTCGCTCACCAACTTAACCACAGCATACACGACTGAACCACAGAAAGAAACCACAGAGAACCTGCTCCTGTTTTAACCACAGAATGGCGAAGACGCCATTCTGTGGTTAAAAACAAGACCTCTGTGGTTCAGCCGTGTATTCAGTGGTTTAGTGTCTGTGCCTTCTGTGGTTTTAAAAAGTTTTGCTTGTGAAACGGGTGGGATGTCATTACATTGTAGTTATAGAAAGATGTAACGAATATGAAAGAGATACAGTATTCCAATAAGCGTCGTGGGGTGGCATTGGTCATTGTTTTGAGCATGTTGGTGCTGTTGGCGGGGATCATTATAGCTTATTTTTCCCGAGCGGTAGAGCAGCGCAAAGTGAGTAGCAACAGTGCGGCGAGTGCATCGGTGGATTTATTCGCACAGGGGGCACTGGAATATGTGTTTACAGACTTGCGATCGGAGATTGTGGCAGGCTCAACCGAGATTGAAGAGGCAGATGTTAAGATTTTTGAACCGCTGCGAGAAGAGAGCGGGGGATTGGCGTTTTATCCGACCATACGTCCGCAGAGTAATATTTCTTTATCGGCCGATACTGTTCCTGCAGATCCGTTTAAATCGTTGATCAAACTGAGCCGGGGAGGCGTTCCTTTTTTTCAATCCAACTATCATACCGGCACCGGGGTCGTGCGTGCGAGTGGAATTTCCACCGAAACCCCTTCCATCAATGGACGGTTTTTATCACGGGAAGACTGGAATTTACCCAAGCTGATGCAGGCCGATGAACTGGCGGCATTTTCTTCTCCGGACTGGGTGTATGTGACCAGAGATGGAGATAATCCGGTAGATTCCACCAATATCGAGACCAACAAACTGCGCGACATGGCGAATGAAGATTTCGTTTTAGGCCGTTTTGCTTATACGATTTACGATGTGGGTGGATTGCTGGACATCACCGCGGCAGGAAACAAACTGCCTCTGGAAACCAATGCAGAACGCGGGCTTTTGAATCAGGTTCCTTTGGAAGAATTACGTGTGAATGGAGACAGCGTGATTGAGGACCCTGCGAAATTAGTGGACCTGCGCTGGCCGGCAACAGGTGGTAACAGCAGCGATGTTTCCGAAAGCGGCGGGATGTTCGATCCCCAACGAAACTTTATCGATGTCCATTCCGGGGATCAGACATTTGTAAACCGTGGTGACTTACTGGCGTTTGTTAAAAAATTTCCTGACGTTTTATCAGAAGACGCCCTTCCATTTCTCACGACTTTCAGCCGGGAATTAAATGCTCCTTCCTGGGCACCGGATCCGGATCGTTCGCTGGAGCGGGACCAGCAACATAACCCTTCTTCAAGCCCGGTTGCCGCACATCCACAGTTTAATTTATTGCCTGACCCTCTTGCCACGACCCTGAATCTGGTCCCTTACGGAACCGATGGACGCAGAACATCCGGCGGTACGATCACTTTGCCAGAAGGCGGTACGGTGGAAGTTAAAGCAGGCGATCCTGTTCTGTTCCGACGTTTCCCCCTTTCCAAAATTCGTCTGCTGCAGGATAATGCAGCAAGTAATAATGTCAGCACAGAAGATAGTGCAGCCATTTTATATTATTTTGGACTAACTAGAGATGCGAAGCACCGGTGGACGTATCGTGGGGGGCAGCTCCGGATTTTAAACCTGAGCGAAGTGGCTGCTTTGGATCCTCCTCGGGAAGCCGATTTTTTTGAATTACTGCAAGCCGTAATTTATACCGGTTCTTTGGCAAAAACGGCCGGGTACTCGATGTCAGATGATTTTCCCATTGATGGAGATGGGCGTCAAAACGTGCAGATCATGCAGATCGGGGCAAACATTATTGACCAGTGGGATGATAATGATTACCCCACGGTGTTGGAATTAGGTGGACAGCAGGTTGCCGGGATTGAAAATTTGCCTTATATTAACCAGTCCGGTTTATCGGTGGTTCGTCCTATTGATGATGCCGGATCCGATCCTACACGCAGACAGATGGTTAAAACCTACATGGCATTTGACCTCTGGAACCCCCACCAGAATGCAAGTGTCACGGCGAATGGCATTCGCAGGCTTTGGATTGCTCCTATTCAGGGAACGGCGTATGTGACGATGCGGTTGCTGATTAGTGGAGACTGGAGACCAACGCCTATTTACAATAATAATGCTTTTAGCGCCAGGATTCCTGAATCCGGACAATATAATGTCACATCGAGCCCTCCCTTGGAAATTCCTTATACCCATAATTTTGCTGAGCCAGAGACAGTAGGCGATCAGACCGATGATGATGAAGATCGTCCGCGTGGTGTGATCGTGGTGCAGGGAGAAATTCCTGGTGGCTTTGCTATTCCTCCTGCCGCGGAACGGAGTACTTCCCTGTGGAGTACGATCAATTCCCTTTATTTTAACAATACAGGAGGAGGATCTCCATCGGTACAGGATTATGTTTCCCCAGGGAATCGCTCGGTACGGTATCGTCCGGTTTTTGTGGGACAGGGAGGAGCACCATCCGATTACAGCCCGCCCCTGGCAGAAGGACACGATAATCCTCCCTATGATGAATACTCTGTAGATTCCACAGGCGCACGCGTTTATACCTATGCAATTACAGGCATTGAACATGACCCAGGTCCTGCAAATGCAGCGCCGTTTTCTGATTGGCGTTCGTACTGGGATGTCGATACCGCCGCTAAACGGGTACGCGCAAATGTCGGTGGAAAAGTTCATAACATTTTTTATCTGTCCAGCGGACAAACCGCTCCGACGTTAGTCGGTTTTGAATTGAGAGCGGAAACAACAGATGGAGATATTATCCCTTATCAGCGATTTGATAATATCGCCCGTTTTTCCAATAACTCCTGGAGCGGGCATGAATATTTCTTTGATCATAATAGTGCCGGTAATCCAGACCTGACTGCGTCGGATAAGAGTCGGGGGAGATTCTATATTTATGATGAGAGTTTTATTGTGGGCGACCCTCCACCTGCAGGGCGTTTTTTCCGCTGGAGGGACCATAGTCTTTCCAGTGCGATGATGACCCATGCCAAAGCGGATCCCCGGACACGTCGGTTTGGGCTGGCGAACTTTACTGTTGCATCCGCGGATCGCATGGGACATTCCATACGTCCTCAGATGAATGAATTGATTGCCAATGGTGTCGGTTCCCATTACTCGGGCTCTGTAGGTGGGAGTGTCGCGAATTACCGTTGGGCAGGTGCTTATCCGGCAAATGTTCCTGGTGTCGGATGGAGTACGACCTTGCCAGGATATGGTGGGTTAGACATGTTAAGTGAACTTTATGGGTTCAAATTTTTTGGACAATACAGGGATTCTTCGGGAGGAGGTCCACGCTGGTTATGGATCCCTGCCGCCACTGCCACAAACCCGCCAGATACAGGAGTAAATGCCTGGAACCCGATGCAATATCCTGATCCGGATGGCGTCATCCGCCCGGGAGATGCTTATTTAGGAGATGTCGGCCCGGATGGCGTTTTTCCGATGGCGCCTGGTCGCCTGATGGATCGTCCGCTCATCCTGAACCGTCCATTCCGTTCGGTCGGAGAATTGGGGTATGTCTTCCGGGATGTCCCCTGGAAATCTCTGGACCTCTTTACACAGTATTCCGCAGATGCAGGATTACTGGATATTTTCAGCGTTCAGGATACTCCGGAAAACCCACCTGTCCTTGGCGGGAAGGTGAATCTGAATACCCGGCACCCGGAGGTGTTAGCTGCTATCCTGGCAGAAGTGGCTTCACAAGTAGAGGTAGGAAGCATGGTCCAGTCCCGTATGGATGCCAGCCTGGCTGAAACGCTGGCAGAAGAAATCGTCGAACAAACCCGTCAATTCCCATTGGGAAACAAAGGGGATTTGCCTCGCAATATTATGGATGATGCTTTAGGCATTGCCGGTCTCACTGGAAAAACCAAACGCGAACGGGAAACCATTTTACGTCCACTGGCAGAAATAGGAATGACGCGAACCTGGAATCTCATGATTGATTTTGTGGCACAAAAGGGTAGAGTGGTTCCTGGGGCGGATGGATTAGAGGATTTTAATGTGGAAGGACAAAAACGCTATTGGGTGCATTTGGCCATTGATCGTTACACCGGAGAGATCGTTGACTCTCAAATAGAATCTGTTTATGAATAAACCAGGAATCATTTTATGTGTGTTCGCTTTGAGCGCAGGGGGCATTTTAGCGCAAGAAAAAGCAGAAGAAAAACTTTCCGCTTTTGAAGTCGGTATCAAAAAAACAAAAGCTCCCGAAAATGCGGTGGTGGCAAACTATTCCGCGAATGTGCTTTTTACTACCACTTTCGGAAAAGCCACTAAACGCATGACCGATCGCGCAATGCCGGAAGCTCAACCCGCATCCGGTACAGGAGGGGATGGAGAAGACGATTCCGGGTTCGATTTCGCCGCAATGGAGGAACCTACGGATAGTACAGATGTGAAACGGATTGAAACGGCTTATGCTCCCAGAGTCCATTTCAAAAGAACCGTGAAGTCCGATAATTCAGTCGAAGAAGAATGGTTTGTAAATGGGTTCTATATCACGAAAAGTGATGACGCCAATACCGCGTTTATCCATGAGCCAGGCGCAACTGGCGGAAAACGCGCCCCCAAAGAAGGCATTATCCCCGATATGGATTGGGTGAATGCCCAGTCATTTATCGGAACCGGTAAATATAAAGGACAAGATGTTTATATCTTCGAAGACTGGTCCCGGATAGAAATTATCTCCACCGGCCCACAAGTCGATATCGATGATGAAATGGTCGATTTCCATTCACGCATGGAAACAACAAACACTCAGACCAAGCGGGTGATCGATAAATCCCGCTCCCGCCCCAATGCGCGCGTCTATGTGGACCCTGCAACGATGCTTCCGATTGCTAAAGAAACCGCTTATATGACCGAATTCTATGAGTTCGCCTCCATCCCCGGCGGTCTTACAACCCCTCCCGATGTCCGTGCCCAATACCATGGTTTCATTAACCGCTCCACCGATCTT
>CAKUMP010000065.1 GCA_934667795.1 uncultured Chthoniobacterales bacterium
TACCTATACAGGCGACACGATCATTTCCAACGGGACGTTACTCCTGGCAGATACGGGAAAATTGAATTTTCTGATAGAAAGTAACGGGGTCAACAATCAGATCACCGGAACTACCGGGGGTAACCTCACTCTCAACGGAACCTTTACGTTCGATTTATCCGGTGCAAGTACAACGCCAGGAGCCAGTTGGAATATCGTGGATGTGGCCAGCCTTGGAACAGTCAATTACGGGGAAACATTCGCCGTTGAAAATTTTACAAAAAATGGAAACATCTGGACTTTTGGAGATTATGAATTCAGTCAGGTAAGTGGGCTTCTTACCACCGCCATCCCCGAACCTTCTGCAGTATTTTTGACCGGTATAGGAATGCTTCTTTTCGTCAACCGCCGTACGAAAATACGCTCGGTTATGTAACGTCCCCCGACAATTTGGAGTGCGGCGGTCTCCGCCGCTTTGGGTCATAACGAAAGGGGGGAGGAAATTACGAAGAAGAATTTATCCGCAGATCATGGTGGAGGGTATCCCCTGCACGAAAAAGGATCCACAGATTGACGCAGAATAGCGCGAAGCGAAATAGCCTGTCTAATATTCTTATCGAACGAAAACAGGCATTAACACAGATTTTTTTTGGATAGGAATGGAGCACCTTTCGAGCAAGACGTTAAAAGGTGTTTCACTCTTGTCCAAAACCCTTAAAAATCGACGTTTATTTATGGATCAATTATCCTGTTTTTTATCTGCGGATTCTTTTTTATATAATGAAATATTTTGGGTATTGAACCCCACTCGTGGTTCGATACAAAGCCGCGGAGACCGCCGCACTCCAAATTTACTCGACGAGAACGAGAGTGGATGCTAGAATGAACGAACTTCCTCCGATGAACTTGCGAGTTTTCCAATTCAGAGCGGCTTTTGGCATTTTTTTGTGTCTTATTATTTTTTCTGTTGCTCCTGTCCGGATTTGGGCGTATCCGGAATTAACTTCGGAAGAAGTCCATTTTCTTGAAGAGCGTTCGGGTATCTATTTTATCAGTCAAAAACATTACCCGCCATTTGAGTTTATTTCTGAGGAAGGGGAGCCGCCTCAAGGCATTTCTATTGATCTTGCGCGCTGGATTGCCGAACGTTACGGCTTCACTCCTCATTTTTATTATGCGGATTTCCAGACCGCCCAGCAACGAGTGCTTAAAGGACAGTCAGACGTATTGACCAGTCTTTTTCTGAGTGAAGAGCGCAAAAAGCATTTTGCTTTTTCGCCCCCCTTTATTGACGTCCCTTCCTCTATTTTTGTTTCTACAGAACGTCCGGATATTCTTTCTGTCAAAGATCTGAATGGAAAACGGGTTGCGATCCAGCGGGGAGATTATGCCAAAGAGTTTCTGGCGCAGCAAAAAATCGATTATACCATTGTAGAAACGACTAATTTTCGTGATTCGATTCAACAGGTTCTTTCGGGGGAAGCCGATGTACTGATTGGAGATGAGCAGATTGTTTATTATGAAGTGTATTCTGCCGGGCTGACGGGTCAGTTGAAAAAAGTAGGCAAACCTCTTTATACGGGTCAGACCTGTTTTGCGGTAGCGAAAGACAACTTCATTTTAAATGCCATTTTAGCCAAAGGTGTTAAAGCCGCCCAAAAAGAAGGAGTCATGGATGACATCATCCTGAAATGGGCAGGAAAGTCTCTGGAACTGCAACATACGACCTGGGAACGCTATTTACCGGCCATTCTGAGCATCCTTATAGTTTCATTTATTGTCAGCCTTCTTGGCTGGTACTGGAATCGCAAGCTACAGGAGTTAGTCCATCGCAAAACCCAGGAGTTGCAGGAAACACAGGCGCAGATTACCCGAGCGGAAGAGTTTTCTTTAATTATGGTCACCCATATCAGTCTGGACCTGCATTGGCTCAAATTTCCTCCTCGACTCCCGAACCTTCTTCAGACCACAGAACATACCCTTTCTCAAACGCCTGTCATCGACGCTATCCATCCCGAAGATATTTCCTCATTTCAAAATCAGTTTCAGAAACTGCTGACACCGCCCAACGAGCCTATTACTCTGGAAGTGCGGTTACTCCCGGAACCGGATAACGTCATTTTCACAGAAATGAATGCGACTCTGGTGAAAGACAAACAAAACCGTCCGCTTTATTTTCTTGTTTATCTTCGAGATATTACCGAACGCATCCGGGCGCAGGAAGAAAACCGGAGGCTGGAACGCCAGGTTTTACACAGCCAAAAACTGGAAAGCCTGGGAATCATGGCAGGGGGTATTGCGCATGATTTCAACAACCTTCTGTCGGGCATCATCGGGTATGTGGATCTGGCAGAAATGCAACTTGCGGAAAATGCCTCGCCGGCGACATCTCTGCAGGAAATCCGTGAAATTGCTTTGCGCATGGCCGCACTTTCACGGCAAATGCTCGCGTATTCCGGCAAAGGGAATTTCATTATTGAAACAGCAGACCTCAATCAAGTCATTCGTGACACGCTTTCTCTCCTGAAAATTTCTATCAGCAAAATGGCTGAATTAGAGGTCCAGCTCAGCGATTCTCCCCAGTGGATTCATGCCGACATTTCCCAAATCCATCAGATTTTGCTCAATCTCATCACGAACGCATCTGAAGCCATCGGCCCCAACCCCGGAGTGATTTCCATTCGCACGTTTACAAAATTTCTTGAAAAACAGGACCTCCCGAACTTGCCGTGGAGCGCGTGTCTGATTTCCGGTAATTTCCATATTCTGGAAGTGGTGGACAACGGGCAGGGGATGGATGAAGAAACTCAAAAACGCATTTTTGAACCCTTTTTTTCCACAAAACTTGCCGGACGTGGTCTTGGGCTTGCTGCTCTTCAGGGGATTGTTCGTGCGCATAATGGAGCAATTGAACTCCAGAGTGAACCGGAAAAAGGTTCTGTTTTCCGTATTTTTCTTCCTGTCAGTCCTGCCCCAAAAAAAGAAAAACAATCTAAGCCTGCTCTTGTCGATCCTCCAAAAATTCCACTCCCGTTTCACGCATTAATTATTGAAGATGAGGATATTGTAAGAAACTTTCTGCTTCAGGCCCTGAAAAAAAGGGGGATAACGACACTTACTGCCGATAATGGCATTGATGGGCTTCGACTTTTTCAAGAATCCCATGAAGAGATTCATCTGATTCTACTCGACTGGACGATGCCAGGTCTGTCCGGCCTCGATGTTCTCAAGGAAATCCGCTCCACGCACCCCCATACCCCTATCATTCTCATGAGCGGTTACAGCCCCGATGATTTCCTCCAGCTCCCTCCCGAACTCCACCCCACTCGCTTCTTGCCCAAACCATTTTCTGCCACAAGCCTCTTTACCGAAATTCATCTCGCAATTTCCAAATCTTGACCCAATTCCATTGCACGCTACTATAGAGAGTATGAATCCGGTCTCTGATGGTGTAAAATTTAAAATCGGTAACGAAAAGCTGATTCGCGTCCGCGATAATGCCAGTAAAAAGCTTCGTTCCCTGTTAGAGCGCCAGGGGCGCCCCGGCGGCGCTCTCCGTGTCGCAATCATCGGTGGTGGCTGCTCCGGACTTCAATATAAAATGGATTTAGTCGATGGTCCGGCGAATCGCGATATCGTCGTCGATTCGAACCAGGTTCGCGTGGTCATTGACCCCAAAAGTGCTCTCTTCGTGAGCGGTTCCGAACTGGATTTCAGTGACGACCTTCAGAGCGGAGGATTTAAAGTTACGAATCCAAATGCAGTTGCACATTGCTCCTGTGGAGAAAGTTTTGCCGCTTAACAAACCCAATACTCATGAATTCAGATCCATCTACTCCGAGTGACCCCAAAGATATTTTCGACTCTTTTACACTCCTGCAACTCGAACCTGCACTTATGCTTGCAGAAAATGCGCTCCGGGAAGCATTTCAGGCCAAGGCAAAACTCCTGCACCCGGATCAATCCACCGGAGATCACGAAGTTTTTACGCGCCTGAATAAAGCCCGCTTCATTCTCGAACATATCCCTTCACGCCTGAAGGCATTTCTCGCGCTCAAATTCCCCGATTTTACTATCCCTCATTCCCGCCCCATCCCACATCCTCTCGATGACGAATTCCTCCGCTGCGCAAAACTCGTCCAGTCCATCGACCAGTTTCTGGCAAAAAAAAATACTGCTACTTCTTTCCTCGGTCGCGCTATCCTCGCCGCGGACGAAATCGAATACCTCGAAAATACACAAGCGCAGCAATCCCACCTCCACGGACTCCACCAAAACCTCCTCGCTGAACTCGAAATCCTTCACCGCAATTATCAAGCCCAAAACCCCGTCTCCCCGGAAGATATCCTCCTCCTTCACGATAAATTCTCCTATGTGGAAAAATGGCTCGACCAACTCGATGCCAAACTCCTCGACCTGACTCTTAACGCTGACTAATTCACAGATTAACTTTTCTTTTCTTTTCTCATTTGACTATGGATGATCCTATTGCTGGTATTGATTTAGGAACGACAAACTCACTGATTGGGGTGATGGATGCGGGCTTCCCCATTCTTCTGGCGGACGAAAATGGTTCTCGCCTGACTCCATCTACGGTGCATTTTCCCAAATCGGCTCCCCCTCTGGTCGGATTTCCTGCGCAAAATCTCCAGACGTTACATCCAAATACGACCATTTCTTCGGTCAAACGCTGGATGGGGCAAAAGTCTCTCCCCTCGCCTTCCGAATCCCCACCTCCTCATCCGGCACTCTGTATCCAAAACCAGCAGCTCGGATTCCAGTTTCATTCCGAATTCTTTACACCAGAACAAATCGCTTCCTGCATTCTGGTAAAACTAAAAAAACAGGCGGAAAAACACCTGAACCTGACGCTTCGTCGTGCAGTCATCACGGTTCCGGCTTATTTTAACGACGCCCAGCGCGCTGCGACAAAAGCGGCTGGAGAACTCGCCGGCTTCCAGGTCGAACGCATTATTAATGAACCCACCGCAGCGGCTCTCGCGTACGGACTCGATAAACTTCAGGATAAATCGCATATCGCAGTCTATGATTTGGGCGGCGGTACTTTTGACATTTCGATTCTGGAACTTAACGAAGGCGTCTTCCAGGTTCTCAGTACGAATGGGAATACCCAATTAGGAGGAGACGATCTCGACGCCGCACTGCTGCGCTACGTCCAGGCATCCATCCCGGAACAAACCCTTTCTCCTCAAGACCAGCAACGACTCCGGGCAGCCGTGATAGAAGCAAAACACGCTCTCTCCGCCTTGCCCGAGTACCGGCTGCAGGTCCCCTTTACAGAATCCGGTTTTCATATCGACCTGACGATCACCCGGGAACAGTTTGAGACATTAATTGCTCCACTCCTGAACCGTACACGCGACTCCTGTCTGCGCGCCATGGCAGATGCAAAAATCAAACCCGAAGATCTCGACAGTGTCCTTCTCATTGGAGGTTCGACACGCGTCCCGGCAGTCCAGGCACTCGTTTCAGAAATTTTCAAAACCTCTCCCGATGCCTCCAATCACCCGGACGAAACCGTCGCCATCGGCGCCACCATTCAGGCTGGTATTCTTTCCGGCCAGATCCAGAATGTGGTCCTGCTGGATGTCACCCCCCTCTCGCTCGGAATCGAAACTTTCGGCGGACTCATGAATATTATTATCCCGCGCAATACCACGATCCCGGTAAAAGCAGGAGAAATGTTCACGAACCCGATCGCAAATCAATCGGCTATCCAGATTAATGTCCTTCAAGGAGAACGAGAACTGGCACGCGATAACTGGTCGCTCGGAACTCTCACCCTCCCATTTTCTCCAGGTCCTAAAGGCTCCGCACGTATCGGCGTCCAATTCGAAATCGATGCCAACGGCATCCTCCATGTCCTCGCACGGGATACCATTCATAATCACGAAATCCTCGCCGAAATCCAGAGCGCTGTCGATGTGGCCGACGAAAAAGTCGAAGCCATGATCGCAGATTCACTCGATCATGCTTTCGATGATTTCAATGCACGTATCTTTACCGAAGCAAAACTAAAAGCAGATGAACTCCTGCCGGCAATCCACCAGGCACTCCAGATACTGGGAGCCCAAATCTCAGAAGAAGAAAAAGCCGATATCGATCGCCATATCCAGGCAGTCAAAGACGCTATCGAATCCAACTCCGCTCAAGCACTCAAATCCGCAACCAACCAGCTCGACCAGGCCACACAGTCACTCGCCACCCTCATGGTCGAACGCGCTATGGATCTCGCTCTCGAACGAAAAGGTCTCATTTAATCAAATCGCATAAAGTAATTTTATAATTTTTTCATAACCTTAACATCCATCATTATGTCCACACCGCTTGCCGAGCAATTTTCTCAGGAACTGAATGCGAACTACGACAGCACGTTGAAGTTTCTCGAAGATCTGGTTAAAATAAATTCCTACACGTTAAATCCCGCGGGGGTAGAAGCAAATGCACAGCGTGTAATTCAACAATTTGAGCCGTTTGGATTTACGGTTTCTCAACTGGATTGCAACTGGCCAGGTGCGGGAAAACATCTGGTACTGGATTCTGGTGGAGAAGGGCCAGTGATTGCCTGTATTGCGCATCTCGATACGGTGTTTCCGCCGGAAGAGGAAATCGTAAATAATTTCCACTGGCAACCGGATGGAAATTTGATTTACGGTCCCGGGACATATGACATGAAGGGGGGGACCGCTATGATCTGGCAATGTCTTTCCGCACTAAAGAAGGTCGCACCGGCAGAATTTTCCAGTGTCCGCTGGCTGTTGATCTGGAATGCAGCAGAAGAAGTGCTCTCTCCCGATTTTGGTGATGTATGCAAAAGCCTTCTGCCTGCTAATACCATCGCAGCACTGGTTTTTGAACCTGATACCTACGCCACAGAAGGTCTCAGCCTGGTTCGCAGCCGCAAAGGCAGGGCCGAAATGCGTATTACGGTCACCGGACGTGGCGCCCATGCGGGCTCGAAATTCCCCGAAGGCGCAAATGCCATTCTTCAACTCTCTCACGCGATTCAACAGGCAATGGACATCACCGACCTGGACCGCGATTTAACCGTCAATGTCGGCACCGTTACCGGCGGCTCCGCGTCTAATCGTATTCCCCACCTTGCAACGGCTCAATTGGAAATGCGTGCATTTGACGACACTGTTTTTCAGGAAGCGGTTTCACGTCTGCTGGCACTTTCCGGTGAAGGAAATATAAAAGCTCCGGCAGATCATTTCCCCTGTCAGGTGCAGGTGGAAAATTTACAGGAAATCTGCACCTGGCCGGTAAATCCACAAACGGATGCTCTGTTGCAGGTCTGGACAGATGCCGCAAACTCGATTCAGGTCAAGCTGGATGCAACCCGCCGCGGTGGACTCAGCGACGGCAATCGCATTTGCCGGGAATTCCCATCCCTCGATGGCCTCGGCCCCCGAGGCGGCAACGCCCATACCTCCGAACGCTCCGCAGACGGAACGAAAGTCCCGGAGTTCGTGGACGCTTCTTCTTTCATCCCAAAAGCACTCATCAATTGCCTCGCTCTCCACTCCCTCTGCCAAAACCCTCCAAAATAAAATAATGCTTCTATTACGGCTTTAAAATCTTACACAAAGAAAAATTTAGCCGCAGAATAGCGCGAAGCGAAATAGCCTGTCTAATATACTATCGAGTAAAAACAGGCAATATTCCTTTAAATGTTTATGATTTATTACTTGTTCCAACTCCTTGAAAATCGGCATTCATTGACAGGTCAATTCTCCGGTTTTCAATCCGCAGATTAACACAGATTTTTTTGGATAAAGATGGAGAGTCTTCTGAGAAAAATGATAAAGGATTTTTGTTTCATGAGTTCAACTTATGTTTATTTAGGTTGGATATGGAGAAGATGATAAATTATAAAAATTTAAAGAATAATCTGCGTTAATCTGCGGATAAATTCTTCCTGTTTTTAATTTGCGGATCCCTTCTTATTTTGAAAAAACGCTTTCCAAATTAATTGATAATGCTTAACTATTTTTTATGACATCTACAAATTCGACCTCTCATTATTCTGTTGTGGTAGTTGGAGCTGGGGCTGCGGGGATCTCTGCGGCGATATCTGCAGCGAAAGCGGGGGAGCGTGTTTTATTAATTGATGCGGGCCCCTTTGTGGGAGGAGAGCTGATCAGTGGGATGCCGGTGGATGGAGCGATTAATGCGCGAGGGGAATGGATTCTGGGAGGGATTCCACGTGAATTTTTTGAGGAATGTGAACGTCTTCAAGGGAGTGTAGGACCCATAAATGACCACCGACTCATTTACTATTATGCATTCGATCCGGAGGTCATGAAACTCGCGATCGTGAATGTGCTGGCAAAATATTCTGTGGATCTTTTGCTTCACACTTTTGTGCATGGAGTCAAAGCAGAAAATGGGCGGATTGAGTCTATCACGATTCTTAATAAGTCGGGAGTTTCGGAAATCCATGCTCCTGTTTTTCTGGACTGTTCGGGTGATGGGGATCTTTGTGCCTTTGCGGGAGCTTCCTTTTTGAAAGGAAATGAAGGAAAAGAATTTCAGCCGATTTCTCTGATGTTTCGTTTAAGTAATGTGGAAACGGAACCATTGCTGGATTTTGCGCGCAAACATCCGGAACATTTTGCCTGGGGAGAAAGCGAAGCGATCCGTCAGGGGCGAACGGATCAGGAACTTGCGGAGTCTCTTTATCAGCAAGGACATCCGGCAGTGTTTGTAAAAGGTACTGGCCCGCTGATGGCAAAAGGGATCGAAGCAAAAGAAATGTTCCCAACGGCACTGATCATGATTCAACCCACTTCTCCCGCGCGAAAAGAAGTTTGTCTGAATGCAACTCGCGTGGCCAATGTGGATGCGACCCAGACCAGCGCCCTGTGTAAAACATTGCCTCCGCTGATTGAACAAGTGCTTCAGTGTACAAAATTTTTGCAAAAAAATCTTCCCGGGTTCGAAAATGCCCATTTTTCAGGTCTCGCCCCCCGGCTGGGAATTCGCGAAACCCGTCGTATTGTCGGTACCTATAGCCTCACCGGAGAAGAAGTCCTCCAGGCCAAAAAATCAGAACAAGGTGTCGCAAAAGGATGTCACCATGTGGATATCCACCAGGACGGAACCGGTCAGGTCCGTATTCCTGTTGCCAATGGCGGATCCTACGATATCCCGTTTGGCACCCTTGTTCCGCGTGACCTCAAAAATGTAATGATGGCCGGACGCTGTATCTCTGCAGACCGCGAAGCCCATGGCACGATGCGCGTGATGGGATCCTGCATGGGCATGGGACAAGCCATCGGACTCGCCGCCGCGCTTTGCAATCAGAAAAATGTCTCGCCTCACGATTTATCCATCGAGCTGCTGCGTTCCACACTAAAAGAACACGGAGCCATCCTCGACGGCGTGCATTAAAAAATTTACTTAACCCGTATTAACAAATCTTTCGCATCGACGTTGTCTCCGACTTTGACGCCGATTTCCTGAACGACGCCGTCTGTGGCGGAGTAAACGGTGCTTTGCATTTTCATTGCTTCCAGGGTCAGGAGTTTATCACCGGATTTCACTTTTGCACCGACACTGACCGCCAGCGCGGTTACGACACCCGGGATGGGGGCACCGATCTGACCCTTATCTGCTGGATCTGCTTTGGCGCGTGGTTCTTCTACCGCTTTGACAGAACGATCCTGAATCCGCAATTCTCGCGTCATTCCGTTCAATTCAAACGTCAGGGTTCGGTAACCATCCCGATCCACATCGCCGATATTGACGAGTTTTACGAAAAGGGTTTTTCCTTCTTCGATATCGAACTCGATTTCTTCGCCGGCACTCATGCCATAGAAAAACGCGGGAGTGGGGAGGACTGACAACCGGCTGAATTCACGCACTTTTTCAACAAACCCCGCATACACCTGTGGGTACATCAGATAACTGAACAGATCGTCATCCTGGATTTCTTTTTTGAACTCTTGTGCAAGTTCTTTTCGTTTCTGATTAAAATTCAGAGCTTTAACATTTTTCCCCGGCCTGCCTTTCAGAGGTTTTCGATCCCCGAGCACCACCTTTTG
>CAKUMP010000066.1 GCA_934667795.1 uncultured Chthoniobacterales bacterium
TTAGAAAGGGCTAAGTTTAAGTACCCCCCAATTATGGGGGATTATAACATAATATTTCATATTTTTCAACACTTTCTTCATCCGTTTTATTTTTTTATTTTCCTTTCAGTGTGCTCGATTTATGAGGCAACAGATTTGGACTACGGGTTCCTCCTGTTATTCCGTCTGGGCCAGGGCGTTGTCCAAACTCCAGAAGGCGGAAAGCGGCAAGATGCCGCTTCTACACACCAAAACCGTAGCCATTCAGGGCTGCCGCAGGTTGCCTTTTCAAGGTGCCGAATAGAGCGAGGATGAGGAAGTTCGAAGGTGGCGACCGATATTACGGAGGAATTTTCGGGCGTTTTTTGCTTCATGGAGGAGTTTCTGTGGATCAGGTTGACCTGCAACTTCGAGGATAATAGAGCCTGAGAAGCCATATGAAAAGAGGAGTTGGAGATAATGTTCCCAATCGAGAGAGCCATAACCGGGCGGGAGATGGTCATCAAACTCGCCATGATTGTCACTGGCGTGAATCATCCGAAGAAAAGAACCAAGTTGCTGGATACTGATATCGAGATTTTGAGCCAGTGCGGCATGTCCGGTATCAAGACAAATACCGACCTGCGTGGAATCGATCTGCGAGATGAACCAAAGCATATCGCTGATATTACCGAAAGCAAGATGTGGGAGTTTATTTTCGAGAAGAAGTTGAATACGATGTGTTTCACAGAATTCAGCGATCGTATTGAGGCTGCTGGTTGCGAACTGCATGCGGGTGAATCGTTCTTCTTCCATGGAGGGGGGCGGTTCTTCGGGACCGGGGTGGAGGACAAAATAGCGGACATCCAATGTTGCCGCCGCAGTTGCCGCACGCAGGATTTCATCAATAGAAATTTTCCGGATATTTTCATCCGGAGAAGTAATATCAATATGGGGCGCAAAAGGAGCGTGAAAAGAATAGGGTTCTATTCCCAGATCATCCAGAATTTGCGCAGTTTCCTCGCAGGCGGGGATGTCATGATAATTCAGATGTGCAGGAAATGAACAGATTTCGATCAGGTTAAATCCGGCGTCCCGTATTGGTAACAGACATTGCTGGATCGGGGTTTTATAAAAACAGCCTGTTGAAAGGCCCACTTGCCAGTCGCTCATTTTCAATCCTCCTTAAAAGAGAGTCGCGGAAATCCGCGAGGTTATAGTTGCATGGAATGGGAGGACAAAAAGCGGCCTCCTGGTAGGAAATACAGTTAAAATCAATAGCCTGATCAAATCCGGAACATAATGAGTCATAAAAAATTCGTACATAAAAGTCTGCACGGGAAAAAGGAGAATATCCTTCCCAGAGATTTCCCCATTGATGATCTTGCTCAAAGATGTGGGTCAGCAGAGATGAAACTTCCCGGGGATGCCAGCCCAGTGCCAGCAGTGCACGGGTCATTAAGCGCATGGAACCCGGCTTTAATAAGGCATCATTCGGGTGTTCGAGGAGCTGGTGGACACAGGCTGGAACAGGCGCTTGTTTTACATGCGAAAGAAGAGCACTGGAGGCAAAAGGAAATTGGTAAAAATTGCGATGATGCTGCGCTAATGGCGAATTGCGATAGGCGTGAAAAAGATTTTTTGTACCGCTCAGGCAGGTTGGAATCTGGCAATTGGTGTCACTGGCGATGCGCAGAACATGTTGCGAATGGGATCGGTCATGAAGCGAGGAGGAGGGGATTTCATTTTTGCAGGGGATACAGAAAAAGAGCTCTGGGTCGTCTTGCAGGGGAGGGAAATGATCGGGATGAAGTTGATAGTGCTTAAGATAGAGGGTAAAGGGGATGCGGATGGAACGCATTTCAAGTGGATCGCCATACGCACTGATATCCAGGGAGATAATTTCTCTTGTATGATAGGTGTTGCTGCTTTCCACGGCGGTTAATTCGATGGGATAGCCCTGAACGCTGCCGAGCTGGTGTTTGATATTGGCTGTAAAAAATTCGAGTAACATTCCTGTGCCGGCAAAAATCTGGTTTTGCAGTTTTTGAGCAGGCGTGTGGTGATGCGCGTGGAAGACCGCCGTCATTTGACCCAGGCGGGCGATTTCAAGTGCAAGTTTGCAATGAAGAGGGATTTTCCAGGCAAAATGATACCCTCTGCCGGTGAGTAAAACCAGGGGATAGATCTGGAGTTTTTCAAACTGCAGAAGAATCGCTTCCACTACGGGCTGCAAAACATGAAAAACGCTCTCCTGGTTGGTATAGACGCTTTCCGGAGCATCGAAATTGATCCATTCGATATCCAGATGCAGGAGGATGTGGTTATGATCCTGGACAGAGCGATAAATTTCGTTGGGGGATTGAAGAAGTTCCGGGAGTTTTTCCGGGGAGATGGCTTGAGTGAAACTGACGGTCTGTGTATTTCCACTAAAGAGGGATACCGCTCCTGTGTCAGGAGCCAATCCTGAGGAAAATCCACAATATTCCCGCATTCTCATCAGGAATAACGGGTGCTGATAAAGTTGCAGCGCGTCTGTTAGGTTCATAGCATGCTCCTGCGTTCCTGTTATTATGGACGCAAAATGCAAGCTGCGCAACCGAAGGAGGAGGTTTCCTTCAAAACATTATGGGCTTTTTAGAACAAATTTCGTTTTCATACCCATTAGTTTAAAACAGAAAGGGATCCTCAGATAGAAAAACGGGAAGAATTTATCCGCAGATTGACGCAGATTAACACAGATTTTTTAGAAGAATAAGAGGAAGAAACTTTGTTTTCATGGATTAAATTTACGTGTATTTGGGTTGAGTTTGAACCAAGGTTCCTGGATTCTTGTTTGATAAATTAATGTTTATTTACGTTGTTCCTAGATAAAAATTTAAAAGAATAATCTGTGTTAATCTGCGTCAATCTGCGGATAAAAAAACAGGAAAATCGCCTCGTAAATAAACGTTGATTTTTAAGAGTTTTGAACAAGAGTGCGTCAATTAGATGGCCTGAATATGCAAAATGGTTCCGGGGTTATCCAGAACAACGAAGATGGAACCGTCACGGGCAACCACAACATCGCGGACACGTCCAATGTTTTTCAAGAGGATGGTTTCACGAACAAATTGATTGTTTTCAATTTCCACAAGAGAAAGCGATTCGAACTTGAGTGCGGTGATCAATAAATGGTTTTGCCATTTTGGAAATTGATTGCCCTGATAAAACGCAATCCCGGCGAGTGCCGGAGAGGGGACCCAGTAATGCACGGGAGGCTCAATGCCCGGCAGTTCCGTAACCTCAGAAATCGGGGTGCCATTGTAATTGATACCATAAGTGACTTTCGGCCAGCCGTAGTTTTTTCCCGCTTTAATGATATTCAGCTCATCGCCTCCACGCGGACCATGTTCTGTTTCCCAAATTTCGTGTGTGACAGGGTGGATATCCATCCCCTGTGGGTTCCGTACGCCATAGGCGTAAAGTGCAGGGGGGACATCGGAATCGTCGAGAAATGGATTGTCAGAAGGGATTTCTCCTTCATCGGTCACACGCAGGATTTTCCCTTTATGATTGGAAAGATTCTGGGCATTGTTCATGACCCCACGATCTCCGATGGAAAACAGCAGGTGGTTGTTTTTGTCAAATACCAGACGACAACCATAATGCGGGCCGCTACGGGTAAACTCACTTTCCGGCGCTTCAAAAATGATTTTTTGATCCGACAACTCCCCGTTTTCATAACGGGCGCGCATGACCGCGGTCATGGCGGTATCGCCTTTTGGCATGGAATAGGCAAAATAAAGAAATTTATTGTCGGCAAAATCCGGATGGAGTGCGAGATCGAGTAATCCGCCCTGACCCTTTGCATAAACTTCCGGAACCCCAGTGACCGGCTCAGCGAGAAGCTTTCCATCCACGATTCTACGAATAGCTCCCGAACGCTCCGTAACAAGAATCTCCCCGGACTCCAGTTCCACGAGTGACCATGGATTCTTGAGCCCCTCCGCAATCGGAGTCACTGAAAAGGTGTGCCCGGCAGCCGTGTGCGTTTCCCCAAAAGAAAAAGGAAGAAGAGAGAAGAAAACGAAAGAAAATACAAAAATAGAATGCGAAAGATTTTTAACCATAGTCACAATATACAACCATTTTCCAATATAGTGCGAAAAATTTAGGAGTGCGGTGACAGCTACTGCCTGTTACTGAAAAGAAACAAAATAACCTGTCTTACACGAAGGTATTTTTCAAATGGAATGGGGCGTATTTGGAGTGCGGCGGTTTCCGCCGCTTTGGATCATAACGCATGGGATGTACGGATAACCATTGCCTGGCGAAACGCACACGTCGTTCGAACCAAAGCGGTGCAGAGCCCCGCACTCCAAATTCTTCCCGTGTGGTGGAGGAAATCTCTGATGCTCTTTCAGGTACATTTTCCGTCGTTTTTTATAGGGGAATATTGATTGCAGGATAAACCGGGGTGTGGTATCACTTTGTGCAAATAATGCCGGCATGACCGGAGGTGTATCTCCCGATTGACATTTTAATATTAACAACAGGACATTTTATGGTTTTACGCAAATTTATTAAATCACAGTTAATTGACATTATCGAATGGACCGATGATTCACGCGATACCTTGTCCTGGCGGTTTCCTGATGAAGATAAGGAAATCAAAAATGGCGCGCAATTGATTGTACGGGAATCACAGGTTGCACAGTTTGTCTATCTGGGAGAGTTCGGGGATACATTTGGTCCGGGAAAACACACCTTAACAACGGATAACATCCCGATCCTGACAAGTCTCAAGAGCTGGAAGTACGGCTTTGAGAGTCCGTTTAAAACGGATATTTATTATGTCACGACGCGGCTGTTCACCGGGAATAAATGGGGGACATCAAATCCTGTCATGATGCGGGATGCGGATTTCGGGATTGTGCGTGTACGTGCGTTTGGAACGTTTGATTTTCGGATTATCGATCCTGCGTTATTTTTGAAAGAAGTCGCGGGATCGGACCATCATTTTCGTCTGGATGAATTTGCGGAAACGATGCGTTCGCGGATTGTGAGTGTATTTAGTGAAGCACTGGGGACTGCACAGATTCCGGTATTGGATCTGGCTGCGCGTTATTCCGAGCTGGGTGAAGCGCTGCTGCCATTGATCAATCCTGTGATGGCGGCAAAGTATGGATTGGAAATGAGCAGTTTTATTCTGGAAAATGCGTCCGTACCGCCGGAAGTCGAAGCTGCAATTGACAAACGTTCAAGCATGAGTGCGATTGGAAATTTGAATGATTATGTGAAATTCCAGATGGCACAGGGAATGGAAAAAGGCGGGACGGGAGCTGGTGGCGCTGCGACAGAAATGGCGGTTGGGCTGGCAATGGCACAACAGATGATTCAACAACAGGGTGGAGCATTGGGCAATGTGGCAAGTGGAGGTGCTGCTGCTGCAAGTCCAGCACTGAATATCGATGTGCTGACACCTGAACAGGTGGCTCAGGCATTAAGTGTCCAGGAGTCGGATGTCATAGCCGCTATTGAGTCAGGAGATTTAAAAGCACGCAAGATTGGCAATGCCTATCGGATTACGCGAGAAGCATTCGATGCGTTTTTAAATCAAGGGTAATGGAGGCATATGTCTTCATGCATCGTTGGAACCGGAGCACGCGAAGTGCCAGGGGTGAGAAACGGTTGGATTTTGCGATTCTTGTAAGTACCGATAAGCACCTATAAGCCTGTATGGAAGAAGAGCAGACAGAGCTGATTGCAACGCATAAGTTTCCGTGTCCGGAATGTGGCGGAGAAGCCGTATGGAACGCAAAAAAACAAGCGTTGATTTGTCCGTATTGCGGGGTGGAAAGCCAGGTGGAATTGACGGATGATGCTTCTTTGATAAAAGAACATGATCTGTTGTCGGCGCTGGGACAAAGTCCTGAAAAAGACCAGGAGTGGTCGAACGAGCGGGTTTCTGTCAAGTGCCAGAGTTGCCAGGCGATTTCCCTGTTTATTCCGGGACGGGTTGCACAGAACTGTGAATTTTGTGGATCGTCTGCGGTATTAGCGTATGGTGCGACCGGGACAACCATTCATCCTGAAAGTTTGTTACCCTTTATGGTGCCAGAATCGGAAGTCCGGGAACAGATGCGAAAATGGTATAAGACCCGTTGGTTTGCGCCGAACAAATTGAAAAGGCGCGCGCTGACCGATACTGTGCATGGTGTTTATATTCCGTATTGGACATTTGATGCGCAGGTACATGCGGATTGGTCTGCACAAGCGGGGTACTACTATTATACGACGGTGAACGGGCGAAGAACGCGTCACATTCGCTGGAGATCGGTAAGCGGGAGTCTGGATCATTTTTTTGATGATGCCCTCGTCCCTGGGACAAGAGGGGTGGACTTGAAACTGCTGCAAAAGGCAGAACCTTTTCCCACGCATCAATTAGTGCCTTATGATCGAGGGTATGTCTCCGGATGGGTCGTGGAACAATATCAATTGGATCTGCAGGGAGCGGCAAAAGCAGCGCAGCAGAATATGCAGCGAGAAATCAAAGCGATGTGCGCGCGCCGAGTGCCTGGAGATACCTATAGGGCATTGATGGTCTATAGCGATTTCAGCAAACAAACATTTAAGCATATCCTGGCACCTGTCTGGTTGTTAACTTACACTTACGGACGAAAATCGTACCAGGTTATTGTGAATGGTTATACGGGAAAAATTGCCGGGAAGCATCCTTTAAGCTGGGTGAAGCTCTTTTTTACGGGGCTGATGATTCTGACGATTACTTGTTTAATATATTATTTCATATATCCGTATTTGTGATTTTGGATTTTGGATTGGGGATTGATGATTTAGGATTTTTGATTGCGGATTTAGGATTTTGGATTTTGGATTTAGGATTTTGGATTGGGGGGTGTTTATGGTTCCAGGATTACGGGGTTGGTGAGTTGGCCGATTTTTTCAATTTCGACGGTGAGGGAATCGCCAGGTTTGAGCCATAGGGCTGGGGTGCGCGCCATTCCTACACCATGCGGTGTGCCTGTCAGAATTACGGTTCCGGGAAGTAGGGTGGAACTTCCCGATAGAAAAGAAACGATTTTCGGAATACTGAAAATCATATCATTCGTATTCCAGTCCTGAACTGGTTCGTTATTCAACAGGGTTCGAATCGAAAGGTTATGCGGGTCGCCAATTTCGTCTGTTGTGAGGATACGGGGGCCGAGTGGGGCAAATGTATCGAATGATTTCCCTCGGCACCACTGGGAACCCCCAAAGTCTTTTTGCCAGTCACGCGCGCTGACATCATTTCCACATGTGAATCCAAATACATGTTCCATCGCACGTTCTTCAGGAATGTTTTTCCCTGCTTTTCCGATAATCACGGCGAGTTCGCATTCATAATCGACAGCATGGCTGGGGAGTCGCGTTGGGATTTCGATTGGGTCGTTCGGGTTTTGGAGCGCATTGAGTGTTTTGATAAACAAAACCGGGTACTGAGGAATGCTGGCACCGGTTTCTTCCGCATGTTTCCGGTAATTGAGTCCGATACAAAGAATCTGGGTGGGGCTTAACGGGGCCAGCAGTTTTTTTACTTTTGCGGGAGTGCCGGTATCCTGAAAGCCCTCAGAAAAATTTCCGGATGCCAGCGTCACGGATTGATCCTCGTGTTCAATGCCAAAGTGGATTTTTTGCGAATTGTCTAGAAATCTGATAATTTTCATGGGATAATAGAAAAAGGATATCTGTTATTTTATTTCATTTTATGTCTGTCGTAGCAGAGAATGTCGAGAAATCTTCATGAAATCTTGATGCTGGTTTCTTTGTAAGACAGGTTTAACTTGAAATTCTTACTTTGGAATGTAAGGTGAAGCACTAATGTTAGCGAGTCTGCCTAAAAATCAATGGAAAAAGTGGCTGGGGGCATGGATGGTCATGCTCGTTTTGCTGGCGGCTGGTACGGTGGAAGCGGCGAGATTTTCGACCGTGATTATTGACCCCGGGCATGGGGGGCATGATCGTGGAGGAGTGCCGGGACAAAAAATTCCTGAAAAAACGGTTGCTTTGGATGTTTCTTTGAGGTTGGAACGGGTATTGCGTGCGGCGGGATACAAGACGGTATTGACGCGGAAGAATGATACATTTGTTACGCTGGCGGATCGGGTTAAAATGGCGAATCGCTATCGAGATGCGATATTTGTGAGTGTGCATTTTAATTCAGCCTCTCGTACGGGAGCGGCCGGGATAGAAACTTTTTATTACAACTCTGCAAGCCGCGGGTTAGCATCTTCGATACAAAATAACCTGATGCGAGCTGTTCGGACCGAGAATCGCGGGGTGAAGCATCGTGGATTTTATGTGATTCGAAATACGAGAATGCCAGCAGTTTTAGTGGAATGCGGATTTTTGACGAATCCTAATGAAGCGCGTTTGGCGTCGAATGCGCGGCATCGTCAATTACTGGCGGAACAAATTGGGCGTGGAGTGATTCAATTTGGAGGAGGGCGTGGAAACTTCCGTGGTGGCGAGTCTTCGCCTTCCACTTATACGGTAAAACGCTATGCAGAGCCGGATAAACGCAGTACGCCTTCTGTGACCGTGAGAGGAAGTGGCGGAGCACTGCGAAATGAAACTCCGGAAGAACGCGCCGCGCGTATTCGCAGAGAATATCTGGCGATCATGGAAAAACGTCAGCAGGAAGTTCAATCTCAAAGAAGATAATGCTGCGTTTGTCGTTCAAAGAAAAGAGTTGGAGATTCCTGGTGAGACCACACAGGAACGGATGAGGTTGGGGTGTAGAAGTTAGAACCAAGTAAGACTTTGAGAACGATAAAAGATGTGTCAGGTATTCGTCGCTGGAGAAAATCCAGCAAGGGGCGTGTGGTAGTGGTACCGACAATGGGAGCGCTGCATGAGGGGCATCGGGTTTTGATTGAGGAGGGGAGGCGACGCGCGGGCAGAAATGGAAAATTAGTGGTGACTATTTTTGTAAACCCGTCGCAATTTGAGAAAAAAGAGGATCTGGAGAAATATCCAAAACGCTGGAAATCGGATGTCCGGATGTGTCGGGAAGCGGGAGTGGATTGTTTATTTGCGCCGGAAGTGAAGGAAATGTATACGGAAGATCACAGTGTCTGGATCGATGAAGAAGCGCTGGGGAAAAACTTATGTGGAGCATCGCGGCCGGGGCATTTTCGTGGGGTTTGTACAATCGTGGGGAAACTGTTTCATCTCGTGTCGCCTGATATAGCCGTTTTTGGGCAAAAGGATTATCAGCAATTAGCAATCATTCGTCGGATGGTCAGAGATTTAAATTTTCCGGTAGAGATTGTCGCTTGCGCGACGGTTCGGGAATCGGATGGATTGGCAATGAGTTCACGGAATTTGCGACTGGAGCCTGAGCATCGCGAGCGGGCACCGATTCTTTATCAGGTTTTGGAAGGAGCGTTGATTGCATGGCGCGAGGGAGAAAAGTCTGCAGCCATTTTGAAACGGAAAGTACGGATAAAACTACAGCGTTGTCAGGAACTGGAGCTGGATTACCTGGAAATTGTGCAGGGAGAATCTTTAGAAAAGGTAAAAAAGGTGGAACGTGGAGATGTGATGGCGGTGGCTGTGAAATTTGGTTCCGTCAGGCTGATTGACAATATCATTTTTTATGAAGACATATGATTTTCTAGTAGTTGGAAGTGGGATCGCGGGGTTGACGTTTGCATTGAAAGCCGCAGAGCATGGTACGGTGGGGGTGGTCACCAAACGCAAGGGAGAAGATTCCAATACGAATTATGCGCAGGGTGGAGTTGCATGTGTCACGAGTCTGGAAGATAGTTTTGACTTACATATTAAAGACACCCTGCAAGCGGGTGCCGGGCTTTGTGATGAAGAAGCCGTACGAGTTGTCGTTACGGAAGGCCCGGAACGCATTCGGGAACTGATTGAATTGGGGGTGCAGTTTGATGAGCGAGAACTGGAATCGGGTGAAACCGAATTAGATCTTGGTCGTGAGGGTGGGCATTCCAAACGTAGGGTATTGCATTCCCGTGATGTCACCGGAAGAGAAATAGAACGCGCGCTTTTACATAATGTTCGCACCCATCCCAATAT
>CAKUMP010000067.1 GCA_934667795.1 uncultured Chthoniobacterales bacterium
GGATAAGAACAAAAAGGCAGACCAGAATTCCGCAGTCCGACAATCAGAGGGGACCACAGGCGCCAGCGTTTCTCCGTCTGATCAGGACTTTCAGGTTTTTATTCAGCAATTACGCCGTGCTGTTGCGAACAGGGATATGGAATATATTGCGTCACAAATGACGCCAAATTTTGGCTACCGCTTGAATCCCTTGGGCGAAGGGGCAGGTGTGTTTGAATATTGGGATGTAAATAATGTGTGGTCTGATTTAGATCGGGTGATACGGAGTAAATTTATCGGGAATGGGAATTTTCTGGTTGCCCCTCCGGAATTTGCGGCTTCGGGAACTGTTTATAACGGATATCGCGCAGGAATGTTGAAGATCAATGGAGAATGGAAATTTGCGTATTTTGTTAAGGATTAACAAAGTGTAATAACAGCATTTAATGGGCACGTATGATTAAAGTTCAGGGAATATGAGTGAAAATAAATCGCTGGATGGAATGCCGGGCCTGGAGGGATTGCCTCATCGCGAACCATTTTTGTTCGTGGATCGTGTGGTGGAACTGGAACAGGGGAAACGCGTACGTGCGGAACGAACGTTTAGACAGGAAGAAGAGTTTTTTCGCGGTCATTTTCCTGGAGAACCGATTGTTCCTGGAGTTTTATTGACCGAAGCCCTGGCACAGGCTGCAGGCCTGGCCGGAGTGGAAGAGGGGATTGCCGGGTTTCGCTTGTCCGCAATTCGTAGTATGAAATTTCCTGACGCTGCTCTGCCAGGCGAACGCGTGGAATTATATGCAGAAAAATCAGGAAATATGGGAGGCTTACACCAGTTCTCCGTAAAAGCATCCATAAAAGAACGCATAGTCGCAGAAGGAATCCTCATTTTAAATGAAATAACTCCATAGGAAAAACATCTTTTGATTTTAAAACCAAGGTTGTTTTATGGATGTGAAATATATTTCTTTGCAAAACGTAGCGCTAAGTAGTAAAAGACGAGTTAGTTAAGTCGTTTGAAATATGAAAGAGCAATCAATAAAGGTTGTGCGTGCCATGTATTCTTTTGGGATACGTTACGGGCTATGGATGATTCCTGTGGTGGCCGCATTTGTGTATTATGTGGATTGTTTGGATGAGAAGAAGCCATGGGAGACGCGTTGGAAGGAGCGAGTGGCGGAAGGATTGCCTCCGGGCTTGAATGATTATATCGACAGTGGGTTCTGGTGCGCTGCTTTGTTAGGAGTGATGATAAGCGTGCTTTTGATGGTAACCGTGAGTATCTGGAGCAAAAAAACAGAACTGACGGGGGAGCGTTTCGAATCGGGGTTTTCTAAACGAGATAAAAAGTTTTATATGGTAGCGTTGATCTTGCTTTTAGGCTGTTCGTTGCTGCTTCGATTACCGCGCATGGAACATAGCTTCTGGGGCGATGAAGAATGGGCGGCCCGCAGGTATATTATCGGGCATCATGAGTTGGATGAAGATAAGAATCGGCTGACTTTTAAACGTACGCATTGGAAGGAAACTTTATATTCCAACAAGCAGGCGAATAATCATATTTTACAGAGTGCCCTGTCTCGAATTTCTTTGTTGTCCTGGCAGGAGATGCATGATGCGAGTCGATGGGAATTTAAAGAGTGGGTGCTGCGTGTTCCGCCGCTGGTGGCAGGGCTTGGAACAATTGCATTAGTGGCTTTATTTTTTCATTTGTTGCATTTGCCTGTAGCGGGGATGCTGGCGGCTGCTCTTTTGGCGGTGCATCCCTGGCATATCCGGTATTCCACGGAAGCGCGAGGATATTCGTTAGCACAGTTTGCATTGGTTGCTTTATTGATTTGTGTGATTCAATTGAGTCGAAATCCGCGCTGGCTGTGGGCATGTCTTGGGGCATTGGCATCTGGTGTTGCTGTACTGGCGTGGCCTGGTTCTTTAATCTTTCTGCTTGTTATTCACCTGGGGATTTTTGCGATTTTATTGTTTGGAAATAGACCAGAAGGACGATTCGGCATCCCCCCCGCATTGCGTCGCTGGTTGGCGGTAAATCTCTTTATCACCCCATGGTTAGCATTCATTTTATTTCCAAATATCCCTCAAATCCACAGACAGGTTCAGACGTCAAAAATGTTTGAAAATAGCCTGGACTTATCCTGGTTTCAGGATGTGGGCGCGTTGATGCTGTCCGGAGCCTGGTGGTATAACAGCGAGAAAGGGAATCCAGCCGTAATAGATATCTCGAAATATTATCCGGATTCAATGCTGTTCTGGTGGGGGATGGCGATCGTGCTTTTTTTAATTTTAGCATTTGCTGTCTATGGGCTTTTAAAACAAGGAAGCTGGCGAGTAGTTGTTTTACTGGCAGCGTGCCTGGTGGGTGGATGTGCAATGATCCTCGAAGCAATTGTTAGAAAGCATTATATTTATCATTGGTATTTGACCGCATTGTTGCCCATTGTTGTGATTTGTGTGGTGGCAGGAATTGTAATGGGAGGGGCATATATTGTCTGTCGCTTTACGGAGCGAGACGGAGTTGTTTCTGCGGTTACATACTTGATCGTATTAGCGTGTGTGGGCGGATATGCTTATGCGCACAAACCGATCATGCAATTGCAGTTTGATTATCCGATTGAAGATTTGCGGGGAGTCGCAATGCTTACAAGAAATTATAATAGCTGGCCCGATAAATCAAAAATAGAAACGGTTCTGTTTTGGCGAGGTGCGGAATTGTATGACCCGTATGCACATGTAAAAATTAATGAAATGATCAAACTGGTCGAGTTGTCAGAAAAATGTATCAAGAAAAAATGCCCTCTTTATATCACTGTGGGAATGATGCCTTCATTTGCAGAGGAATTTCCTTTGGCCGCACAGGCACTCAGAAATCCTGAGATTTTTGAAACGAAATTTACATTATATGGCACCGAAGCGCGTTATACGTTGAATGTCTTTCGCCTGAAAGAGTCGCCAAACTTAAACCAGCTCCGTCGTATTCGAGGGATGATTATTAATCCGGATCAATATTAACGCGTTTAAAATTCGAGAAAATAAAAAGAAGTCCCTGGAAGTATTGTTGCCAGATCATTATTCCGTAAAAAAGCACTGGATCAGAAGTGTTCAAAATGCCAGATTATGGACATGACAGATTCATCATTGCCAGGGTTTCGTGATTTTTATCCGCAGGAATGCGCGCGACGCAATTATATTCTGGAGGGCTGGAAAAGAGTGGCTCGCCGTTATGGATTTGTGGAATATGATGGCCCAACGCTGGAAGCTACCGATCTTTATCGCCGAAAAAGTGGAGACGAAATTGTTGGGCAATTGTTCCAGTTTCAAGATAAAGGGGAGCGCGAAGTGGCGCTTCGACCGGAAATGACGCCCACACTCGCGCGTATGGTGGTGGCAAGAGAAAGAGAATTTAAAAAACCCATTAAATGGTTTTGTGCCCCCACCTTTTTTCGCTATGAAAAACAACAAAAGGGCAGACTCCGGGAGTTTATCCAGTTTAATGCCGACTTGATCGGAGATGATTCTGCGGCAGCCGATGCAGAAATTATTTCGTTAGTCATTGATTCTTTATTGGAATTCGGACTGAAGCCAGAAGATTTTCTGGTTCGTATCAGCAATCGAAAAGCCTGGCAGGAATTTTTTGAACAAAATAATTTACCGTTAGAAAACCTCCAGGAATTTCTTCAGATCGTAGATAAAATAGAACGTGTTCCTGAAGAAACAACTACGCAGAAGCTGGAAGCATCAGGAACCTCCCTGGCTGCTGTCCGGAATTTTATACAGACCGCACAGACGTCTTCCAGAATTGTCGGCGCCTTGACAGACGATCTGGATGCGCGTGGGTTCGCTGGCTATTATGAGGTGGATTTAACCATTGTCCGTGGGCTGGCATATTATACAGGAACCGTGTTTGAGGTGTTTGATCGAAGCCTGGAAAATCGGGCCATCGCAGGCGGAGGGCGTTATGACGATTTATTGGAAAAGTTTAGCGACGGAAAAGTTAATTTGCCTGCAATAGGGGTGGGGATCGGGGATGTGGTGCTGGGAAATCTTTTGGATTCATTGGATCACACACGGACAAAAATGGAGGAAGCAATAGCCAAAAATCGAAACCTGGATGGTTATTTGATGATTAATGATGAATCCCAGCGACCCGAAATGATTCGCCTGGCTACCCAATTGCGTCGTCAAGGGTATCGCATGGATTTTGCATTGCGTCCGATGAAACTGAATAAACAATTTCAGGCAGCAGAAAATGCAGGTGCACAACTTGCGTTGATTCTGCAAAAAGACGCACAAAATATTTCTGTAAAAATATTGGCAACGCGTGAAGAAAAAATGGTTGCCAGGGAAGATCTGGAAACCGTTCTGAAATCATTGCGCGCTGTTTAAATGCCTGGGAGCGCCGACGTCCCCGTCGGTAAAAAATGATCAAGCATCACTCGTGACGCAAAGCATCAATTGGATCGAGTTTGGCTGCACGCCTGGCAGGAGCAAAACCAAATAAGACCCCTACCGCTGCGGAAAATACAAAGGCGATCAGGTTTATTTTTATATCGAATAAAAAAGGAACCTGGATGAGAGATGCTAACCCCCAGCAAAGAAAAAATGCCAGGATGATTCCGGTTAATCCTCCGACGCAGGACAAAGTGATAGCCTCGACTAAAAATTGCAGCAGAACTTCCCGGGCTCTGGCACCAATGGCAAGACGAATTCCGATTTCCCGTGTTCGTTCTGTGACGCTCACCAGCATGATATTCATAATGCCGATACCGCCGACCAGAAGGCTGACCCCTGCAACTGCAGCTAACAGGGTGGTCATCATCTTGGTGGAGGCACTCAGTGTCTCTGCAATTTGACGGGTGTCGAAAACATTAAAATTGTTGGGCTCTCTGGGAGAAAGATTTCGACGCTGACGCATGAGCGAAGTGATGTCAGCAATCAAGGTATCACTATCGACTCCTTCTTCTGCGGAAATTGAAATTTGAGAAACATCTCGTGCGGAAGTACGTCCGGTGAGCCTCCGTTGGAGCGCGCTGAGTGGCATAATAATGGTGTCGTCCTGATTGCTCATCCCTGATTGTCCTTTGGGGGCCAGGACACCAATCACCTGAAAAGAAGAGGAATAGGGAGTTTCTTTGGCGGTAGAAGAACTGCTGGATGTGGAACTGCTCGCGACGGTACTGGATTTTCCAACCCGAATTAATTTTCCAAGCGGATTTTCATTTCCAAATAATTCCTGTTTCGTCGTATCTCCGATCACACAAACGGCAGCTCCGGTGAGAGAATCGACTTCATCAAAAAATCGTCCTTCTGCGAGAGTCCAGTTATTAATAGGAAAATAAGCGGGCGTGGTTCCGGTGACGCTGGTCGATCGAGCATTTTGCCGGTAAATGGTGCTTAAACTTCTGCTGCCAACGGGCGCAATATTTGCAATGCCATAGACCTGGTTCTGTAAAGCTTCGACATCACGAGTCGTAAAATTTGGAACTCCTGCAGAAGAGGAGCGAGGACCAAATCCCATTCCTGGGCGAAGACTTACGAGATTACTTCCAAGAGTAGAAATCTGGTTCTTGACGGCCTGGGTCGTTCCTTGTCCCAGGGTGACCATTGTAATCACAGCGGCCACACCAATAATCACTCCAAGGATAGTGAGAAATGCCCGCATAAGATTTCTGCGGATTTCACGAAGGGCAATATGAAAAGCGTTTCCTATCATGGGTCAGGTATTATAAATGTCGGAGTCAATGAGCCCGTCGCGCACTGTAATGATTCTTTTAGCGTAAGCTGCAACTTCTTCTTCGTGGGTGACGAGCAGAATCGTAATATGGCGTTCTGTATTCAGGCGGGTAAGAAGTTCCATAATCTCGATGGTTGTTTTACTGTCCAGGTTTCCGGTCGGTTCATCCGCAAAGAGTGTGGACGGGGAAGTGACAATAGCGCGGGCGATTGCGACCCGTTGTTGTTGTCCGCCGGATAATTCTGCAGGTGTATTCCGCAGTTTATCAGGAAGCCCAACCGATGTCAGTGCTTCAGTCGCAAGTGCGTGTCGCTCCGATCGTGTCATTCCACGATAAATCATCGGAAGCTCGACATTCTCCAGCGCACTGGTTCGAGAAAGTAAATTAAATCCCTGGAAAATAAATCCAAGTGCATGACGGCGAAGGAGAGAACGCTGGTCTGCATCCAGAATTTCTACGGCAATATCTTCGTAACGGTATTGTCCGGAAGTGGGTGTATCCAGACAGCCTAACAGATTCATAAGTGTGGACTTTCCGGAGCCGCTAGGTCCCATGATGGCAACAAATTCCCCTTTTTGAATGGAAAGATTAATCCCACGCAACGCTTGAAACGCAGCAGCACCAACTCCATAGGTTTTGGTGATGTTTTTAAGCTCAATTAAGGAGTTGTTCATTTCTTTATTGCCTGCGAATGCGTGATAACCAGTGCATTTTCCTCGAGTTCAGAAGCACTGATTTCCGTAACGCGCCCATCTGTTAATCCTGTTTTTACTTTTATCGCTTCTGGTTTTCCATTTTTCAGAAAATAAATTTCCCGAACTTCTCCCTGACGTTGACGCGGGCCGGCGTTTTCGTTTCCGAATGAAGAGCTGCTGCTGCGTCGGCGTCTTTGTGGAACTAGATTTTGAATAAATGAACTTCCTCCTCCTCTTTGTGCTGCAGGCGCAGTGCTGGGGGCTGTCGCCGATACCGGAGAAAAACGAAGTGCCGCATTGGGAATTAAAAATACATTTTCCGCTTCGGCGACCGCAATCTCGGCAGTTGCTGTCATGCCAGGACGAAGACTAAGATCATCATTGGAAACTTCCAGTTCTGTTGTGTAAGTGACAACATTGTCGGTCACCTTTGAGCCAAATTCTACTTTTTTGACGCTCGCATTAAATGTCCGATTTGGCCATGCATCTACAGTAAAGGTCGCATTTTGTCCTTCCTTTACGCGGCCAATGTCAGCTTCTGCAACAGCAACTTCCAGTTTCATGTTTTCCAGCTTTTCAGCAACAATGAAAAGCTCAGGTGCGGTCATGGTGGCGGCAACGGTTTGCCCGGGCTCGATGTCACGCACAAGAATAATTCCATCAATAGGAGAGATGATGACAGATTTTTCCAGATCACTTTCATTCGTTCCAATATTTGCTTCTGCCTGACGGACATCTGCGCCGGCGCTTTCAAGATCTGCTTTGGCTCGTTCAGTGAGCGCAATCGCTGCGTCAAGTTCTGCCTGGGAAGGCACTTTCCCTCCACTGGCTTCATGCAGTTTTTGCAGACGGACAAGATTGCTTTCAGTTTCAACCAAAGTTGCTTTTGCTTGTGCGACGCGTGCGGTGGCTGCAGCCGCATTGGCCCGGCTGCTATCGGTCTGACGTTCCAGTTTGCTGGTGTCGAGTTTAGCAAGTGGTTGGCCCTTCGTGACCTGGTCATTGGTATCGACATAAACTTCTTTCACGGTGCCGGAGAGTTCGCTGCCGATGGTGATTTCGTTAGTGGGTTCAAGATTCCCCACCGCAGTGACCGTCACCCGTAAGTCTCCACGAACAAGTGGTTCTGTGATATAACGGATGTTGCTGTTAGAGGACGCACGGGTACTGCGCCAGATAAAAAAGGCAGCAACCATCAAAAGAATGGCAGCAAGAAATAACCAGATTTTCCATTTTTTGGAAGCACCTTTTTCTTTTTGCAGGATTTGAGACAATTCGGATTGAGTCATAAATTTTTCCACCCTCCACCGAGAGCTTTGTAGAGTTGTATATATGCGTTAAGTTGATTCGCCTGGGTATGGACACGTTCTTCCTGGATATTGAGTTTGGTACGTTCCGTATCCAGAACGACCAGTAAATCGACCTGACCAGCTTCATATTGCTGGTGGGCAAGGGCAGCTGCTTCGCTTGCCGAGGTATCTGCTTTCCAGATGAGGGTGATACGTTCCCCTGTACGCCTGATAGCGACTAAAGAGTTCTCGACTTCCACCAGTGCTTGTAAAATGACGGCTTCATAATTGGCCAGTGCCTGCTCGAGCTGCGCCTCCCGCATTTGAATATTGGCAGTGATTCGTCCCCCTTCAAAAATCGGTTGGGCAAGACTTGCAATCAAGGAACCCACTATTGATTTTGCTGTTGTTTCCGGAGATAAT
Organism: uncultured Chthoniobacterales bacterium; assembly: GCA_934667795.1. Lineage (GTDB taxonomy): Bacteria > Verrucomicrobiota > Verrucomicrobiia > Chthoniobacterales > CAKUMP01 > CAKUMP01. Next base: position 8,134 of record CAKUMP010000067.1, read on the forward strand.
AAATCTCCGGAACGTAATTGGCTGATGCTGATAGACGCACCTAAGTTCAGATTGGGAAGGCGTTCAAGCTCACTGGCATTCAGACGGTGATAAGCTGCAAGAACATTATAAAGGGCACCACGAACATCCGGACGGTTTTGCAGAACCGTAGCAGGAATTCCGGTCGGTATTCTTGCCGGAATTTTCGGCAAAGAAAACTTCCGGGATAAACTTTTGTCCAAAGCTCCAGGAGGTTGTCCGCATAACAACGCTAATTGATTTTTATTTTCAGAAATAAGCAGTTGAAGTGCGGGAATTGCGGCTTTGGCTTGTTCGAGCGTACTGACAGATTGCTGTAATTCCAGCATGTCACTCATCCCGGCTTCTTGTTTCCAACGCGTGATTTGAGTGGTTTCGTCTCGTGTCTGGATATTATTGCGAAGCACTCTTAACCGCTCTTCATTCGCGCGAAGACTGATATAAGCGGTGGCAATATCCGCAGTGAGAGAAACTTGTACCGCATAATAGTTTTCTATCGTTTCCTGTAATTCTCGACTGGCTGCCGCCAGATTTTGTTTCTGTTTTCCAAAAAGATCTGTTTCCCAACTGATATCCAGAGACGCTCCGAGGTTCTGACTGTCCTGTGCTCCCGTTCCATCACGCGCATCTCTTCGTTCAATGCGATCCGATGCTCCTCCGGAAATTGAAGGCAAAAGGGAGGAGTATTCTATTCGACGACTTGCTTGTGCTTCCTGAATACGGGCCAATGCTGTACGCATATCCGGGCTGGCCTTCAACCCTTGTTGAATAAGCGTGTCCAAAACCGGATCATGAAACTGTTTCCACCATTCACGCAAGGCCGCAACATCCAATGGTTGTACGCCTCCCGTTTCTGCTTTCCATTTTTCAGGTAAATCCACATTGCTCAAATTTTCCGGCCTCGATGTGACACAGGCACTCATGAAAATACAAAAAATTCCCGTAAAAATTGTTGAAATCAGGCGAGTCAGAGAATGAGATGCGGTTAAATTGGATCTACAAAAAAATTTCATGCTTTAAAGTATCTTAATACAACCCGACTTTTGCCCGTTTGGTTGCGGTCTTTTTTGGAAATTCAGGTGTGTGATGTCAATATGGATAACATCTCGCCCAGCCCTCCGAACGCTGCACGCTTTTGCACGTTATAAATCACTTATGAGATTGTTGACTATAGTAAATGGTTTGTATGGAAAGGTTTAATTAAGATCAGGCAGTGAATGATCAGGACTATAATTTTGCAAAAAAGCTATTATATTTTCGCTCACAACGAAAAATGACGCAAGAAGTGCTGTCGGAACGAGCAGGGATTAGTAGAAACTTTCTGGCATTATTGGAATCCGGGAAAAGGCGGCCTTCCTGGATAACGGTCTTACGCCTGGTCGAGGCATTAAATATAAGTATTTCAGATTTTCATACTGCTACAGGAAAAGAACTTTCCAGAGAAGCGCGAATGCAGCGGATTTATAAAGTGATAGAGTCGTTGAATGCAGAGGATATGGAGCAAGTGGAAAATATGCTGGAAGCGACAATGGCACTCATAAAAAATGCTAAAAAACAGGGTGAATGCCGGTAGTGTTTCTATGTTATTTTTTACCCGGGATACTGCGTCGCGTTCCGGAAATCTCCCTGACAAAAAACTATTGTAGGAAACTTATGGATATTTTGTTGACAAAATAATACGTTGTTAAAGTTCGCTCAAAGCCACAATGCGTCCATTTTTTTCGGATTCTTCGGCAGCGAAACAGAGTTTCATGGTTTCGTAAGCATCGCGTGCGGAAACTTCGGGAGGGAGACCTTTTGCTACCAGTTCCGCAATGCGCAGATTTTGTCCATGTGTATTATG